>NZ_JAHOJD010000038.1:0-346 GCF_019129655.1 Bifidobacterium sp. MSK.17.10
AACAAGGTAGCCGTACCGGAAGGTGCGGCTGGATCACCTCCTTTCTACGGAGAATTTCAGGACACGGTTCCGTGTCCGGTGTGAGCCCCGTGCTCGTGGAATGGTTCCACGGTCTCGCATGGGGATGCTGGTGTGGAAGAGATCATGGGCTTGGATGTCCCGTCGGGATGTCCGGGAGTGGTATGGGTATGCTTTTGGGCTCCCGGACCGCCACCCCACAGGTTTTCTGTGGTGCGGTTCGATGCCCATCATCGTCAGCCTGGTTTCCTTTGTTGGTTTCGGGTGAGGGTGGTGGCGCGTGGTGGTTTGAGAACTGGATAGTGGACGCGAGCAAGAGAAACTGAAA
>NZ_JAHOJD010000039.1:0-338 GCF_019129655.1 Bifidobacterium sp. MSK.17.10
AACAAGGTAGCCGTACCGGAAGGTGCGGCTGGATCACCTCCTTTCTACGGAGAATACAGTCCATGTTTTTGGACAGTGTGAGCCACATGGACGCCGGCAGTCGGCGTCGTTGTTGTGGATGCTGGTGTGGAAGAGATCAATGGCTTGGATGGGATTCGTCCCGTCCGGGAGTGGTATGGGTATGCTTTTGGGCTCCCGGACCGCCACCCCACAACGTCTGTTGTGGTGCGGTTCGATGCCCACATGGAGTAGGCCTGTTCCCTTCGGGGCGGGTTGGAAACGTGTGGCGCGTGGTGGTTTGAGAACTGGATAGTGGACGCGAGCAAGAGAAACTGAAA
>NZ_JAHOJD010000040.1:0-306 GCF_019129655.1 Bifidobacterium sp. MSK.17.10
CGGTTCCGCCTGGGACAACAACGGCGGGCAGGGCAAGGACTACCGGGTGAGCGGCGGCAGCGTCGCCGTGGCCGGCGGCCAGATGATCACCGACGTCACACCAAACTGCACCATTCGGCAGTAGGAAAAAATGAACTTTAGTTTGGACCCATAGGGAGACGAATGAACTGCCAATAACACAAAACAAGAATGGCAACACCTACGATGCGGCATTTCGTTTATGTCCCTAACAGATTTTATCTTTTGTATAGACTTAGAGAGAATTGCAGCATTGCGCGCAAGCTTGGAATGAGATACATGAAAACT
>NZ_JAHOJD010000004.1:0-288020 GCF_019129655.1 Bifidobacterium sp. MSK.17.10
TGGAGAACGCCACCGAACGCGTCCACGGCAGACGAATCGTGCGCATGACCGTCAGTCGCCATGCGGGCTTCTGGTATGCGGCCCTCACCGTCGAGCGTCCCACCGAAAGCGTTCCAGCGAAAAACAGAAAACGGAAGAACCGTAATCGTCAGGTCGGCGTGGATTTGGGCGTCAAGACCCTCGCCACCCTATCGGATGGCACCACGTTCCCCAATCCACGCAACTACGTCCGCACGCAACGGAAACTCCGCCACACCCAACAGTCGTTAAGCCGCCGCGATAGGGGCATGAACCATGGATGCGGGTCGAAACGGTACAACAGGGCGTTGGAGCGTGTGCGCCGAATCCACGCTCGCATAGCCGCCCAACGAGCCGACAACATCAGCAAGCTCACCACGTGGCTTGCCGACAATTATTCCGACATCAGCATCGAAGACCTCAACGTGCAAGGCATGAGCCATAACAGGAGGCTTGCCAAACACATACTGGACGCGGACTTCCACGAGTTCCGCCGCCAACTGGAATACAAGACCGCACGCACCGGCACGAGGCTCCATGTCATCGACCGCTGGTATCCAAGCTCGAAGACCTGCTCGAACTGCGGGACGGTGAAAGCCAAACTGCCCCTGTCCGAGCGCGTCTACCATTGCGAGGAGTGCGGACTTGTCATCGACCGCGACCTGAACGCGGCCATCAACATCCAAGTCGCCGGGAGTGCCCCGGAGACGTTAAACGCGCGTGGAGGAAGCGTAAGACATGCCCGCCCCAAAGGCGGGACAACGCGGCATCCGGCGAAACGCGAACCAAGCGGCGGCGAGAGTCGCGTGAGGCTTGGAGCTGGCCTTGGCAACGAGGCCATGCAGATGACTTCGCTCTAGCGACAAGCTAAAACAAAGTCATCTACAACGGCATCATACGGTAGGAATACGGTTTGATGAACGCGCCGATGATGGTGAACGTCCACAGGAACAGGAACACGTTCTCGAGCAGCATCACCTTCGCCATCGACAACCATTTGCGCGTGGTGATCGGGTAGAGAAAACGGCTCACGGGAAGTTTGTCGTAGGTCCGCCCCTCAAGCAGCATGCGCATCATGACCACCCGGTATGTCTGCTGGACGAACAGCCATACGAAAAGGTAAACGGCCAGGGATACGACGATTGGTACGGCCACGGCGACGCCGTCATTATGCACGATGGAATTGGCCGCATCGGCCATCGACAGAATGACCGAACCCGATGAGAACGAGTTGAGCAGAGACGCGAACACGCCGCGTTTACGCCCCATCATGGCATTGGTGTCGTTTTGCACGATCTGCTCCTGATTGTGCTCCACTTGCCTGCGTGCCTGGCTTTCATCGCCGACAAGCAGGTTCTCCAACACTTTCGACACGTTGTCGGATTGCGCTGTGCCATCCTCCTGCACGGTTGCGGACGGGGAACTGGCGTTCACCGACCATGTCGACGAACTGTAGGCGACACCGAACACCGAAGCGAACAGGCAGATGACGACTATCATCCAATAGTGTCTCTTATAGGCTTTCCTTGCATTGGCCTTCATGCCTTTGCGATCCATGCAGGCCTCCCTTCTTCTCGTCAATGAGATTCCGTTTTCGATTTTAACCGGCATGTTCCGTGATCGCTTTGATAAAAACATGGAAAACGGCACACGCGGCTGTCTGTGTCTTCTGCGAAACTGTAGGGTGCGTAAAACGCGGTAATGTCCACAATTCGATAGGGAGAAAGCACAGTTATGGCTCACGTCATCGATTTCAAGGAGGCCGGTTTCGATTCCGTCCTCGATGAACTGGAATGGCGCGGGTTGATTTCCCAGTCCACTGACAGGGATCGACTCGCCGAAGCGTTGAACGGAGAGCCCATCACCTATTATTGCGGCTTCGATCCGACCGCCGCCTCCCTGCACATCGGCAACCTCGTTCAGCTCATCAACATGCGCCACCTGCAGGCCGCAGGACACCATCCGATCGCGTTGGTCGGCGGCGCCACCGGCCTGATCGGAGATCCGCGCCAGTCGGGCGAACGTACGCTCAACCCGAAGGACGTCGTGGCCGGCTGGGCCGATCGTCTGAAGAAGCAGATCGGCGGCATCCTCGAGACCGAAGGCAGCAATCCGGTACGTTTCGTGTCCAACTACGATTGGACCGCTTCGATGAACGTCATCGACTTCCTGCGTGACGTCGGCAAGAATTTCCGTATGGGCACCATGCTCGCCAAGGACACCGTGGCCCGTCGCCTCAACTCCGAGGAAGGCATCTCCTTCACTGAGTTCAGCTATCAGGTGCTGCAGGGCAACGACTTCCTGCACCTGTTCGACGAGTACCATTGCGTGCTGGAGATCGGCGGCTCCGACCAGTGGGGCAACCTCACCTCCGGTCTGGATCTGATCCACAAGGTGCGCGGCGTGGACGTGAACGTGTTCACCAGCCCGATCATCACCGACGCGCAGGGCAAGAAGTTCGGCAAGTCCGAAGGCAACGCCGTCTGGTTGGATGGCACGATGCTCAGCCCCTACAAGTTCTACCAGTTCTGGTTCAACCGTCCCGACAGCGAGATGGAGAACCTGCTCAAGGCGTTCACCTTCCTGCCAAAGGCCGAAATCGAACGGCTTATCGAGGGAAGCAAGACCAATCCGGGCGCGCGTGAGGCGCAGCGCACCCTCGCATGGGAGGTCACCAGCTTCGTGCATGGCGAGGAAGCCACTCGCCAGGCCATCGAAGCTGCCGGCGCGTTGTTCGGACGTGGCGGCGATCTGGCGGACATCGATGAGTCCACGCTTGAGGCCGCTATCGACGGCATGAAGGTCGATGGGGAATTCGCCAAGGTCGCAGCCGGCGACCGTGTGGCCGAGGCTGGTATGAAGGCAGGCCTGTTCAAGTCGATTTCCGAGGCGCGCAAGACCATCAAGTCCGGTGGCGTGTACCTCAACAACACGCGCGTGGAGGATGAGGAACAGACGTTGCAGGAAGGTGACTTCCTGCATGGTCGTTTCGTGCTCATCCGCCGCGGCAAGAAGGCGCTCGGCGTCGTCGAACAGGCGTGAGACGCATAGGCAATCGTAAGTAAATAATCGCAAGTATCTCAAGACCAATAAGGAACAGCATGGCAGAAGAACAGCGCGGATCGCGCGGCAAGTCCTACGGCAACCACAAGTCCTACGGCTCGGGCAGGCCGGGTAACCGCGGTGGCAAGGGATTCAAGCCGCGCGGCAACGGCGGCAAGTCCTACGGACACAAGTCCGGCGGCTTCCACAACGATGACCGTAAGGGCGGATATCGCAAGGGCAATGGCGGCGGATACCGTCGTGGCGACCGCGATTTCCATCGCGATGGCGAAGGCGAAGGTCAGGAGCGTCGTTTCCACAACGGTCCGCGCAAGTTCAACCGCGATGGCGAGCGTCGTGACGACCGCCGCGGCGGCTATCGTGGCAATCGCGGCGACAATCCGCGCTACCAGCGTGATGGCGAGCGTTCCGGCTTCCGTCATAATGACCGTCGTGACGGCGATCGCAGGGATTTCCATCGTGACGACCGCCATGGTGATGGCGAGCGTCGCAATTTCCGTCATGACGGTGACCGTCGTGACTTCCGCCGTGACGATGGTGAGCGTCGTGGCGGCCGCAATTTCCACAAGGACGGCGATCGCAGGGACTTCCGCCGCGATGACCGCCGCGGGGAGCGCCGTGATGGCGAGCGTCGTAATTTCCGTCGTGATGATCGTCGTGACGGCGATCGCAGGGATTTCCGCCGTGACAACCAGCGTCGTGACTTCCACAAGGATCGCGACCAGCGTCCGGAAGGCGAGGAGCGCCGCGAATTCACTCGTGAAGAGAAGATGGAGTACCGCGAGGCGAAGCGTGGTGAATACCTGTCGAAGCCACGTCGCAATTCCGACGGCACGATGAGCTTCCCGTCGCAAAACCCGTACACGCATCGTCGCCCGGGCGAGCCGAAGATGCCGAAGGGCATCGAGTGGAGCATGCTGTCCACCGATGACCGTGAGCGTCTGCGTGGCCTGTCCAAGGAACATGCGGAGAACATCGGCCTGCACATCCTCGCCGCCTACACGCTTGAGGAAAGGGATCCGGAGCTGGCGCTCGAACACGCCAAGTGGGTGGCGCATCAGGCTTCCCGTATTGATTTCGCGCGTGAGACCCTTGCGTTCGTGGCCTACCGTCAGGGCGATTACAAACTGGCCCTGCGTGAGTTCCGCACCGCGTTCCGCATGAACGGTTTCCTTGACTATCTGCCGTTCATCGCCGACTGCGAGCGTGGTATGGGCGAGCCGAAGAAGGCCATCGAAACCGCCATGAGCGATGACGCGAAGTATCTGCGCGGCGAATCCAAGGCCGAGATGTTCCTCGTGTACGCGGGCGCGCTGGGCGACCTCGAGCTGTGGGATAAGGCCATTGAGATCGTGCATACGCTGGGCCGTTCCAAGGGTCTGGCCGGCGAATACCGCATGCGTGCGGTGCAGGCCGAACAGTACTTCCTCGAGCAGGCCGGACGCTCCGATGAGGCCGTGGCCCTCGACCAGCTGCTTGACAAGCTTGAGCTGCAGTACGCCGATGCCGAAGAGGACGAGACCTCCGACGATCTGGTCATCGAATACGACATGCAGGAATTGAACGACGAGCTTATGGACAAGCTCGGCATTTCCGAAGATGACGCCCAGTATGCGCCGGAAGACGAGGATGAGGACGATTCCGAGGCCGTCGACGAGAACGGCGAGACCAACGATGAGACCCAGCTTGATGCCGAAGCGGCCAAGGAAGGCGCCGAGTCCGACGACGAGCCTGCCGGTGACGGCGAAAACGCGGGCGACTCCGAAGACGACCAGACTGAGGATGAGGTCGAATCCGCAGCCGATTCCGACAACGAGTGAGGTGCGGCAAAACAATGCTGAAATCCACAACCCGTCCGCTGAGCGAAGCCTACCAGCTGGCGCTGCTTGATCTTGACGGCGTGGTCTACCGTGGCAAGAATCCGGTGGAACATGCTGCAGAGAGCATCCGCAAGGCCGAAGGCCTCGGCATGACGGTGGAATACACCACCAACAATTCCTCCCGACTGCAATCCGTGGTGGCCGACCAGCTTAAGGGCTTCGACCTTGACGTCGAACCATGGCAGGTCATCACCTCGTCCGTGGTGGCTGCCCGTATGGTGGCCCGTGCGGTGCCGCAAGGTGCGAAAGTGTTTGTGCTCGGAGCACAGCATCTGCGTGAGGAAGTCGCCAAGCAGGGTCTTGAAGTGGTTGATTCCGCCGAAGACAAGCCGGTCGCGGCCATCCAAGGCTGGTACCCGGACATGTCTTGGAACCAGATGGCGCAAATCGCCTACGCCGTAGAACAGGGCGCCACGTATTTCGTGACCAACCGCGACCTGACCATTCCGCGTGAGCTGGGCATCGCCCCCGGTTGCGGTTCCATGATCATGGCCGTCATCAACGCCACTGGTGTGGAACCGGTTTCGTCCGCAGGCAAGCCGGAATCCGCCATGTATGACGAAGCCCGACTGCTTGCCGCGCATGATGGTGCCGAACCAGTGGCCAAGGAAGCATGCCTCGCCATCGGTGACCGTCTCGATACCGATATCGAAGCCGGCAATCGTGGCGGCTATGATTCCCTGGCCGTGCTGACCGGCGTCACCAATCCGCATGAGCTGATGTTCGCTCCGGAGCATCTGCGTCCGACCTACATCGCCAAGGACCTGACCGGACTTAACGAGCCGGCCCCCGAAGTCGTGCATGAGGCTGGCGCTTGGAGCTGCCGCGACGTGCAGGCGTGCGTCGACGGCGATCGTCTTTACGTCACCGACATCACCAGCGTCGACGGTCTTCGTGCGGCCTGCGCCGCCATGTGGGATGCGGCGGATCGCGGACACAGCGTCGACGGCATGATCGTGCCGGAATTCCGAATCGCCTGATTGCCGCACGTGCGTATGCGCAACATGAATGACGATTCCGGTGCCGTCGTCCGACTCGACATCGCGCTGGTGGAGCGTGGCGTCACGGACAGCCGCTCCAAAGCACAACGGCTGATCGAATCCGGCAAGGTCCGGGTGAACGGCATCGTCGCATCCAAAGCGTCGCTCAAAGTCACGGCCGCCGACACGCTTGATGCCGATCTGGGAGACGATTACGTCTCCCGTGGAGCCTACAAGTTGGTCGGCGCGTTCGACATGTTCTCCCAGACGGGCCTGCGTTCCGCGGAAGGATTCGATTGCCTCGACATCGGCGCGTCCACCGGCGGTTTCTGCGACGTGCTTCTGCGACGCGGTGCCGCGCATGTGATCGCGCTCGACGTGGGGCACGGCCAGCTTGACCCGCGCATCGCAGGCAACGAGCGCATCATCGAAATGAGCGGCGTCAACATCCGCGACGTCGAAGCGGATGATCTGCCGTACCGGCCAAGCATGATCGTATCCGACGTGTCATTCATCTCGTTGACATACGTGATTCCCGTCATCGCGCGCATCGCCGCGCCCGGCGCACACGTCGTGCTGCTGGTCAAACCGCAGTTCGAAGTCGGCAAAGGCAACCTCGGCAAAAACGGCATCGTGGAAAGCGAAACCTTACGCAAACAGGCGCTCGACACCGTCACCGCCTGCGCGAAAGCCAACGGACTGGATGTACGCGCCACGGCGGTCTCACCGATCGAAGGCACGCACGGCAACATCGAGTATCTGCTGTATGCAGTGGCGTAAACCGTTCTCCGCCAATCGATAGCGTAAAAATGAAAGGCCGGCGGCCCATATGAAAAATCCCATATGGACCGCCGGCCTTTTGCATGTTCCGTGGGCCTAGCCCCTCAAAAACTTGTCGATCTGATCCTGCTTGCCCATGATGATGAGCTCGTCGTTACGGTGCATAATCAGCTCTTTCGAACCGTATTCGAATTCCTTGCCCGGCGATTTGACACCGACCACGGTGATGCCGAACCGTTCATGTACGCGCGCATCCTCGATGGAGTAACCGACGACATGCGGGGGAGTGTGGATCTTCACCACGCTGTACGCGCCTTCAAGCTCGATGTAGTCCAGATAGTTGCCGGACACCAAGTGCCCTACGCGTTTGCCGGCATCGGTCTCCGCGTTGATGATGTGCCGTGCGCCGATACGCTGCAGAATGCGCGCATGCTCCTTGGACACCGACTTCGCCCAAATGTCGGAGATGCCCGCGTCCAGCAGATTGCCGGCGGTGATGACGGACGCTTCGACGCTGTCGCCGATGGCTACGACCGCCGTGTCGAAATCGGAGGCGTTGATCTGCTCCAACGCCATCACGTCGGTCATGTCGGCCTGCACGGTGGGGATCTGCGACGACCAGCGGTTCACCAGTTCGCCGTCCTTGTCGACGGCGAGCACATCCTGTCCCATCGTATCCAATGTGGTGGCTACGGAACTGCCGAAACGGCCGAGTCCTACCACAAGAACGCTTCTGGTGTTGTTAGCCATGATTGTTCGCGTACCTTTCGATGTTCTGTTCCGGATTCAAGTATAGGAAGTTGCGGGTATAGAAACCGTATCGACGAATCCGCTCAGCCGACCACGATCTGCTCGGTGGGGTAGCGGACCGGCTCCACATTGCGCGGCCTGGAGATCGCGTAGGCGATGGTGAGCGGACCGAGCCTGCCGATGAACATGGTCGCGGCGAGAATGTACAGGACCGCTGGACTAGAAGCGCTGGCCACGCCGACCGAATAGCCTCCCAGACCGAACGCCGAGCAGGTGTCGAACAGCGCGTTGCTCAGCGAGCATCCGGTGATGGCCATCAATGTCATGGACACTATGGTGACGAGTGCCAGACATGAGGTGGTGACGGCCACGGCCGTCATGACGGCTTGCGAATGGATGCGACGATGGAATGCGTTGACGTCATGGCGTCCGGTGAACGCGGCGCGGCAGGTCAACAGAATCACGGCGAATGTGGTGACGCGGATGCCGCCTGCGGTCGAAGTGCTGCCGCCGCCGATGAACATGACGATGGACAGGAACACCTTCGTCGCATCGCTCACGCCCGGCATCCATGACAGGTCGAAGCCGGAGCTGCGGGGCATGACGGCCGCCACCATCGCATGCCACAACCGCGGTTCCACGCCTTCGGTGGCGAACAGCAGTTTGTTGTTCCATTCCATGAGGAGGAACCAGGTGAACGAGGCGAGCACGATGCAGAACGTGGTGGTCAGCGTGAGCTTGGTATGCAGGCTCCAACGCTTCGGCGGACGATGGTTGCGCCATGAGCGCATGAGGTTAAGCAGGACGGGAAAGCCGAGCGTGCCGCAGAACGCGCTGACGAGGATAGGCAGGCCAACAGCCCAATTGTTGACATGCAGGCCGGCGCCGTCAGGGGTGAAGCCGGCGTTGTTGTATGCCATGACCGCGAAGAACAACGATTCCCACAGCGTGTGCCGCACATTGCCATGATTGACTTTGTACAGGCCGGGGAACAGCGCCACGAACGTGATGCCTTCGATGGTGAACGCGGTGGCGATGACCACGGTGAGCACGCCCTTGATCTCGCCGAGTTTCGTGGTGCCCAGCTCGTTGGCCGTCAGCAGCTTTTGCGTGGCCTTGAGATGGTGGTTCACGGCCAAGGCGATGAGTGAAGCGAACGTCATGACACCCAAGCCGCCCATCTGCACGGAGAAGATGAGCACGGCCTGGCCGAAAGCGGACCAATGCGTCGTCGAATTGACGATGGAGATGCCACACGTCGAAATCGCGGAGATCGCGGTGAAGAACGCGGTGGTGAATGTCGTTTGCTCGCCTTTCGGCGTGGCGGTGGGCGTGAGCAGGAGCAGCGTGGACAATGCGCCCAACATCATGAAGTACAGGATGGTCAGACGTCCGGGATGTGTGGTGAGTCTGTGCATTAGGCTGCGCTTGCGCGGCTTGCGCTCCTCCGCCATGGCCTTCTCGAACGTGTCCCCGGAGAACCACCAGGCATAGCCATGTGAGGCCTCGCGATTGGAGGAGGACTCGTCGAAGACGAGGTTGGACATGCTGTTCCTCGCTCCTTGTCTGTATAAACGGTCTTCGTTTCCTTGAGCTATTGTAGACGGTAGTGTGACGAACGGTGCAGAGACATACCATTCGGCCTGTTCGGCGGATTCGTGGGAAAACGACGAACAGGTTTTGCGGGTGGGATGTACGTGGCTCGTGAACGAACGGAAACGTCTGCGGCGTGTCCGGACACCCGCTACCGCCATTCGTTCATTTGTTCGATTACAATGGTAGGCATCGGCGTCCGTCGAGGACGTGGTATGTACGAGAGTTCTCGGAAAGGGCTTGCGATGCACGGTACCCGGCATGCGGTGGTAGTGACGCATACACGTCTGCGTGAAAGCGGCACGGTGGTCGAAGAAGCCGTCGAACAGCTGCGGCGCGCCGATTTCGAAGTGACGATCATCGACAATATCGAAGCGCCCGATTTCGGCAGCAAGACGCCAGTAGTGCCGAAAAACACGGAAATCGTGGTCGTGCTTGGCGGGGACGGTACCATTCTGCGCGCGGCCGAACTGGTTCATTGCACTGAAGTGCCCATCCTCGGCGTGAACCTAGGGCATGTCGGCTTTCTTGCCGAATTTGAAAGCTTCCAGATGAGCGAGGCGATCCGTCGGATCGCCGACCACGACTATTCCATCGACGAACGTATGATCGCCCACGTCGACGTATGGCTGCCGGGCGCGACGGAACCCATCGAGGACTGGGCGTTGAACGACATCACTTTGGAACGTGCGGACCGTGGCAAGATGGTGGAATTGTCCATCCGTGTCGACGACGTGGAGATGAGCTCATTCGGTTGCGATGGCGTGATCGTATCCACGCCGACCGGTTCCACCGCCTACGCGTTTTCCGCGGGCGGGCCGATCATGTGGCCGAATGTGAAAGCCTTGCAATTGGTGCCGTTGGCGGCGCATGCGTTGTTCGCACGTCCGCTCATCATCGGTTCCGGCTCCACGTTCGCCATCGACATTCTCGAGGATTCCACGTCGGATGGCTGGATCTGCTGCGACGGCCGTCGTCAACGCGCACTGCCCAAAGGCACACGTGTCGAAGTGCGTGAATCGAAATGCACTTTGCGATTGGCTCGTTTGTCTGGCGTGCCGTTCACGAACCGGCTCGTCACCAAATTTGATTTGCCTGTCGTCGGCTGGCGCGAGCAGGCGCGCAAAACCGGTGGCATACATCATGGGCAATCGTTCCCTAGAACCGGCAAACCGGAAAGCGGGAAGTGACCGGGCATGCTGGAAGAGCTTGAGATTCACAATCTCGGTCCGATTCGTTCCGCTCTGATCGCCCCGGCAGGTGGTATGACGGCGATCACCGGTGAGACGGGAGCCGGCAAATCGATGCTGCTCAGTGCGATCCGACTGATTTCCGGCGGTCCGTCCGATGGAGGCCGCGTTTCGGTGGGCGCTCAGGAGGCGTGGGCGCAGGGTGTGTTCGAAGTCGCCTCGTCGCCGGCCGCGGTGGCCGCGGCACGGGAAGCCGGCTTCGAACCGGAGGATGGCGAGCTGTTTCTGTCGCGTAAAGTGCCCGCTTCCGGGCGATCCCGCAGCATGCTGTCGGGACGTAGCGTACCGCGTTCCGTACTCGCCTCCGTCGCCGCCGAATTGGTGACGATCCACGGCCAGGCCGACCAGTTACGTATCGCGACCGTTTCGCGGCAGCGTGAATTCCTGGACCGCTACGCGGGGGATGAAGTGGCGTTGGCCGCCTACGGCAAGACGTGGAACGCGCTGCGCGCAATGGATGAGCGTTTGGAAAGGCTCAGCAGCCAGGAATCGTCCATGCGCCAGCAGGCGGATTACCTGCGTGAGTCAATCGAACGCATCAACCGGGTCGACCCGCAGCCGGGGGAGATGGACGAATTGCGCGCACGCCGCGACCGCATCGAAAACGCCGCCGAAATCGCCGAAGGCGTGACCCGCGCATTGGGTGCGTTGGACGCCTCGCAGGTGGCGGATGACGTTGAATCGGCCAGCGCCGCCGATTTGATCGACCGTGCCTCGCAGGCATTGCGCGCCATTCACGTGGAAGGCGTGTTCTCCGAACTCGCCGACCGGCTCGACTCCATCAGCACCGATTTGTCCGACGTGGTGTTCAGCCTGTCCGGCGAAGTGGACAATGAGGCGAGCGTGGAGGATCTGGATGCCATCAACGGGCGCATCCACGAGTTGGACGAGCTGACCCGCCGGTGGGGGCCGGAATTGTCCGACGTGATCACGTGGAGGGACAAGGCCGTATACGATTTGGAGGATTTGGACGCCTCGCCGGAAAAGGTCGAACGGCTGGAAGCCGAACGCGCCCAACTGCTTGAGGCTGCGAAAAAAGCCGCGCAGACTGTGAGCAAACGGCGTAGAGCCGCGGCGAAGGAACTCGCGTCCAAAGTCACCGCGGAACTTGATTCGCTGGCCATGGGCACTTCGAAACTTGAGATCCGCGTGGCGGAACGCGAACAGTTGGACGCCACCGGAGCGGACGACATCGAATTCCTCTTCACCCCGTTCCCCGGCTCCCCGCAACTGCCGATGGGCAAAAGCGCATCCGGCGGCGAGCTGAGCCGTCTGATGCTCGCGCTCGAATTGGTGGCCGCTGAAAAGCATGTCGTGGCCGGCGGAACCGTGCCGCCGATGACGTTCATCTTCGATGAGGTCGACGCCGGCGTGGGTGGCAAGGCCGCTGTGGAGCTGGGTGCCCGCTTGGCCAAACTCGCCCAATCCGCGCAGGTTCTGGTCGTCACGCACCTGCCGCAGGTCGCCTCCTGGGCGGACGAACAGTATGTGGTTGCCAAAGGCGAAACCAAGGATGGTTCCATCGCCACCACCATCAGCCAGGTGCGCGGGGATGAGCGCGTGCACGAAATCGCCCGCATGCTGTCCGGCAGCGAAAGCGAAACATCTCTGGAACATGCCGAGGAACTGCTCAAATCGTCGGTGCTTGACTGACGGCGGATTCAATCGTAAAAAGTAATCGCAAATCGCAAAAGCGGTAATTGCAAAACAAAGGAGCCGATATGACACAGGAAACCAAGGCGAACCAAGGCAAAGGCGCCATCTTCGACCTTGACGGCACGCTACTCGACTCCATGGGCGTGTGGGATCAGGTGGACGTCGACTTCCTTGCCAAACGCGGCATCGAGGTGCCGGACGACTACATGCAGAAGGTCGCGGCCATGCAATTCCGCCAGATCGCCGAATACACAATCGCACGATTCGGCCTGTCGGACACTCCCGAAGCGTTGATGGAGGAGTGGGACCATATGGCACGTGTCATGTACGCCACGGTGGTTGAAGCCAAACCGTATGCGCGCGAATATCTGGAATCGTTGAAGGCGAGCGGCGCGAAACTGGCCGTGGCCACGTCATTGCCGCCGATGCTGCGCGAACCGGCCATGAAGCACGTCGGCATTTTCGACTATTTCGATGACGTGGTCAGCGTCGACGATGCTGGCGACGTCGGCAAAACTGAGCCGGACGTATATCTGCTGGCCGCGTCGCGTCTCGGCATCAAACCAAGCGACTGCACCGTATTCGAGGATCTGCTGGTCGGCATGCGCTCGGCCAAGTCGGTCGGCATGCATGTGTGGGCCATGCACGACGATTCCTCCGACGCCGACTGGCCTGAGATCTGCGATCTGGCCGACGGCGTCATGTTCGACTTCCACGACGCGCCTGCCGCATTGTAGGAACCGTTGTCGTACGGGATATATGCATTTGGGGCTTTCCGTTGATTCGGAAGACCCCAAATCCGTTCTCCATAAGAGTCTACCGGTTGGCTCGGTTCAGATGTCCTTGCTACCGTAAATATGCAGTGATATCTTGCTGGAGAACGCTAAGGCGAGTACGTCGATGATCAAGAATGCCGCTAATGCAATGGCTTGGTGCCGGCTGATCGCCTGGCCAGCTGTTCGACGGTCTTTTCGAATTCCGGCAATGCCTTGCGCAGTCCGATGACCGTGCCCACGATCACGCCGATGCTCAGAATAATGGCGGCCATGGCACGATAAGGGGAGAACCGGTACAGGAACGGCTGCACGATGGTGTTGAGTAGCACGAGGGTCAGCACGGTCATCGCGGCGAAACCGATCGCATCCGTCACTTTAACTGGCTCGTGCATGGTGATGCCGGCGCCGTTCGGACCGACCAGACCCATGATGTAGCCGGACGGCAGGTCGAAGGTCACGTCATCCAATGTGAAGCCGGAATCATAATGCTTCGTCAATCCGGTTACGCTCAAGGCCAAGGTTGGCCGTGTCCCTTGGGGAGCGAGGAATCGTTCATGATTGTTCCCTGTATGCTTTCTCGAACATGCCAAGCAGATCAAGCAGGCTGATGTCGGCGGCTTTGGCCTCGATGGAAACTTCACGGAGCTTGTCCATGATGCGTTCGCGAGCACGTTCCTTCATGAGTTCGTTGCCTCGTTCCATCACGAACGTGCCTTTGCCCTGCACGTTCTCCACGAGCCCCTCGTCAGCCAGTTCGTTATACGCTCTGGTCACGGTGAGCACGCTGACGCGCAGTTCCTTGGCGAGCTTGCGCAGTGAGGGAAGCGCCTCGCCTGCCATAAGCTCACCCGACATGATCGCGGACCTGATTTGGTTCTTGATCTGTTCGTAAATCGGTTCTCCGGACACGGATGAGATGATTAGCTTCAATCTGTGCCTCTTTTTCTGTATGTTTCGTAGGTGATATATCTCCCAGCCGAACAGTTAGATGCAAGCTGTTTAGCTGTTATATATAATAGTAACACAGAAAACCCGTACTGTTATTGCGTGTCGCATAACAGTACGGGTTCTGTTGGAATATAAGGAAATCCGCCGCTCCATGAACGCCTCTTGCGGTCGTCGATTGACGGAATCGACATTTACTTGCGTTCGCGGATTCCCGTATGGACGGTTATATGCGAGTCGGATGGATGATACGGCGGAAACACAGGTAGATCAGCCATGCCAACGACATGATCGTCAACATAGGCAATGTAGGGAACCGGCGATGAGTTCCACTTCAGTCATGATTGCGATTTGCTTCGCGCCAAAGGAGAGAGCGTCCCTTTTGGTGCGATCCGTCGCCTGGGTGGTGTTGCTATCTTGCTGCATGATTGTTTGTTGAGGAAACCATCTGTTATTTCATTCCCTTATAGAGTTCTTTGGCTAGACCAATCAGTGACTTGTCTGAGCCTGCTGGGCCAATAAGGCATGCGCCGCATGGCAGTCCATCTGCTGTTTCCAATGTCGCGTATCGTCCGTTCATAATCGGGCAGTTGTTGAAACATCGACAGATCAATCAGACCGTGAACGCCTTTGGTGATGTCAACGGCTTGCGTCGCGTCGAAGTCGATGGCGGCCGACAGCAGCAGGTACACTTGTTGACGTGGCATCTCGAACATGGCGGTAATCATATCGATGGCGTGTTCGACGCTTTGCGATAATGCGTCATCCAGCGTACTGCTGAAACCCATTGGAATCAGTGTGCCATGACTGATCGCAAATGGCAGATCCGTGCGTCCGAACAGTCGTTTGGCTTCGGCTGTTGGCACTACCTGCACGCGAAGTGTAGCTCTGAGCGACGCTTCCAATGCGGTGAGCGACACTTCGCCATTGCCTTGGGTAAAATGCGGATTGCCGATGTATAATCCTGCGCCTTCAATCTGTACTGGCAGAAATAGCGTGGATTCAACGGTGAGATTGCGTAAATCGATATTGCCACCATAATCTGCAGGTGGAATGGAGCTTGGACGCTGATTACTGGCGGTGGTCACGTCCATGATTCCCAGAAATGGATGCATCGGGAAACGTATCGTCGATACCGTCTCACTGCTTGT
The DNA here is from genome assembly GCF_019129655.1 of Bifidobacterium sp. MSK.17.10. NCBI lineage: Bacteria > Bacillati > Actinomycetota > Actinomycetes > Bifidobacteriales > Bifidobacteriaceae > Bifidobacterium > Bifidobacterium sp. MSK.17.10. Next base: position 14,843 of record NZ_JAHOJD010000004.1, read on the forward strand.
GTTTGTGGTGTGTGTCGTTTGAACTGGAAACCATGCCGTTTCGGTTTCAACATCCGCTCGGCAGAACTGGCCGTAGTTGCCGTCGAAATCCTCGGATCCTGCCAGCACTCCACGCGCGTGGCGGGTGGAGATCACACCGTAGGGAAGCGCGGCGCCAACGTGGTCGGAGTGATTGCCAGCAGATCACCTGGGTGGGCTTCCGGTACGGCAATCGGACTGGTGACCACATGCGGGCCATCTGTATCGGGATTATGGTGACATTCTCGTGCTATGGCGATGCCGTCGTTCAACACGTCGTTTGCGGCGCGACCATCTATGAGCAATCATGTGTGACTGATCAAATTCTCCGGATTGCCGGGCATGTCGAAATCTACGGTCTGCCGCCAATGATCGTGCGGGAAATCACGCCATCCAGTTTGGTACCATCGAACGCACTAATGGGATTGCGTCCCAACAACGCATTCGCATCGACAACAACCTGACGGTTGGGATTTACCATTACCAGATTAGCCCTTTTGCCGGGGATGATAGCACCACCGCCTCGGGGTTCAGTGCATATGCGGCTGGGGCTTTTCGCGCACTTTGGCGGTGAGGTAGTCCGCTTCCACCTTCCATACGGTGACGGCGTGTACCTGCTGGTCGGTGAACTCCACATGTTCCATGCCGGCCTGCTGCTTCATCAGCAGTGCGAGCCCCTGGCGCGCTTCGTCAAGATTGTCGATGATGGACGCGGTACCATTGCCAACGATCGACTTGAACGCCTCGCCCCAATTGCACAGCGTGCGTCCCTCGACCACCTCGCAGTCAGTCGCCATTTCGAATGCTACAGGAAGCGCGTTGCCCGCGGCCTTGACAGCGTCCATCTTACGTCCGGTCGCAGAACCATGGAAATACAAGGTGAGATGATTGGATTCCGTGTCGAACACGTATCCGAAATTCAACGGCACGATGGTGATGCCTTCCGCATCGGTGTATGCAAGACTCACGATCTTGCATGTTGCGATAATCGCCTCGACCTGCTGCGGTTCGGTTACCTCACGGTCGGCACGCCTCATCATGCGATGCCTTCCCGCAACCGTCCGCTCATCATTACGACGCGTCACCATGGCACGTTCCTCTCTGCTGGATTTACACACCCAGCCTACCGGCTCCCTCAGCCGATGCTGTATACGCCGGAACCATCATCCCACCAAGCATGATCCACCGGCTCCGGCTGCACAAGACGCTTCGGTCCCTTCAGCATTTCAATCGCCTTCAACTCCAAACGTTCACGCTCCTCAGCCAACGCACCGCCAACATCTGCGCCTCATCAACCACCGCAACGGAGCGCAATGCACATCAGAATGAGCACGCTCCAACGTCTGCAACGCATCATGAGTCTTACCAGAATTCGTAGGCCCAACATGTAAAACCACCCGCCGACGCGCAGCACGCGTTCGCGGATGTCGGTTTTCTGGGGATGTGTTCGCTAGTGTGAAACTGGTAGGATGATGGGGAGGTCGTCCATAGGAGGGTGGCTTTTCAGCTTCTGTTGCATGGTTGATGCTTGGCGAGGTGATATGCGATATCTTACGAATACGGGCAGGTAAGTGAGAAGACCGCTCAAGTGGGAGAATTCATTAAGCTCATCTCCGACGCTGGCGATAATCCTCGCTTTGCGGTGGCGGATGCTAAACAGTTGCTTAAACTTTATGAGGAGCAGTACGCTTACTTGGGAGACACTCTAGTAAATCAGATTGCAAAGCTCCTTGGTGGGATTTCCGATGATGCTGTTGTTGGCGAAGAGAAAGGGGCAAGATTCCTGTGGGCCGCCAGGATGCTCAAAAACCCGGTATCGAACTGCATGACTCCGGTTTTTAGTGGTAAAAGATTTGTGCTTTCTGGAGATTTTGAAATGTATGGCGGTAAATCGACCGCCGCTGAAATGATTGAGGAGGCTGGCGGCAGTGTTACGAAGACCGGACCTTCAAAAAGGATCAATTATGTGATCGTTGGCGATAGAGGTAACGCAGCTTGGGCTTTCGGCAGTTATGGAACGAAGGTCAAGAGCATGCCATGGAATTAAAACTTGCGGATAATCCCACCATCGAGATTGTTTCGGAGAAGGCCTTTCTGGATGCGCTTGAGAAGACCAATGCGGATGCGCTTGAAACACTTTCCGAGAAGCAAGAAGAATATAAGCGGATTTGGTCCACGGCAAGGAGCGTTGGCAGAGATTTCCATGGTTTGACTGATGGTCAGAAAAAAGCTTTTGATCTAGTCAAAGAAGGCAAGAACGTTTATCTTACGGGTCTCGCTGGTACAGGCAAGTCCTATATTGTCGAGCGGATTATTGAATGGGCTCAAACGTCGGGTTTGAACGTCATTACATGTGCTCCGACAGGTATAGCCGCGCTTAACGTGGGTGGTTCGACGGTGCACCGCGTCCTTTGCATTCGTCCGGGACGGACCTTGGAGAAAGACCCGCATCCTTTTGTGCCTACGGATTCTCCGCTTCCGGACTGTGATCTGTTGATTCTTGATGAAGTGTCCATGTGCCGTATGGATTTATTCGATTATCTTTCCGCAGTGTTGAAGATTGCCGGCAAAATACGTAAACAGAAGGGCAAGGGTCTTTGCCAATTATTGGTCGTTGGTGATTTTTGCCAGCTTCCGCCCGTCATCACTAATGAAGAGAGGCGGTTTTTGGAAGAAAAATATGGCTACGACGTTGGAGAGGCGTTTGCGTTTCAAAGCAGCGAATGGGCGTTCTGGAACTTCGAGGAAGTGGAACTCTGCGAGGCGATCAGGCAAAGGGATGCGCACTTTGTTGCGGCTCTTAATGCTTGCAGATTCGGCGACAAGAATGGTGCGCGTTGGATAGAGCAGCATGCTCTCGTCAATCCGCTGCCTGACTCCATCATTCTTTGCAGTACCAATGCGCAGGCGCGGGATGAAAACATGCAGAGGCTCAATGCTTTAAAAGATGAGGAAATGACATTCGTGGCGCATGTGACCGGTGAGGTTCTTAAGTCGGATATGCCGACTGATGAGGAGCTTTCGCTGAAACCTGGCGCGCGAGTCATGGCTCTTGTCAACAACTCCGAAGATACATTCATGAACGGCGCATTGGGAACGGTCATAAACTGTGACGGTCCAGGTGCCCTAGTTCGGTTTGACGGAATAGAGGCTACTTTTGTGCAGAGCTTTGAGTGGAAAATCACGAAGCCTGTTCTCATTAATGGACGCATTGAAAAAGAGGTTGTGGGAACATTCGAACAGATACCTCTTAAATTGGCTTGGGCAATTACCATTCATAAGTCGCAGGGGCAAACATTCGATAGGGCGATTATCTATCCGGATTGCTGGGATTTCGGCCAGTTGTACACGGCTCTATCGCGACTGACGGGTATTCACGGACTGTATCTTGCTCATCACATAAACGATAACTTCTTGGTTACTTCCAAAGAAGTGCTTGATTTCCTCAACGGAAAAAGAAAAACGGATGATGGTCGGAGGGCGAAGACTGTTCAGACTCGACATGCTACACGCCGAGTATCTAACAAGAAGGATATTACACCGGATAAAAACATCGACGGCAATATGGATGATTTCGATATCCGCTGGGGTACCGTTCCGGACGATGTTGAGCTGGAAGACATTGGCGATGATATGGACTTGCTTCTGCAGTCGGCGGAACTGATCGTCACCTCGCAGTTCGGTTCGACATCCATGCTGCAGCGCAAGCTGTGTGTCGGATTCGCCAAGGCTGGTCGTCTTATGGATTTGCTGGAGTCGCGTGGCGTTGTGGGGCCTTCCGAAGGGTGCAAGGCCCGTGAGGTGTTGGTGCAGCCTCAGGACCTGCCGCAGGTGCTTGCCTTCATCAAGGGTGAGACGGCGATGCCTGTTTCGAAGCCTGCAAGCGATCCTTGGGCGGCCATGGATCCATGGGAAGCTGAGGATCCTTGGGACGTGGAAGAAGCGCCCAAGCCAGGTGTCACTCAGGAAAGATTCAAATCTCTCAATGAGGAGGTTGAAAAGAAAAAGACCTCGAAAGGTGGTCTGTTTGCGAGGATTAAGCGGCTGTTCGGCGCGAGGTAGCGCGCCTATGTAGAGCTGTGTTTTAGCCGCAGTCTTCGGGGATGTTACTGTCGCCCATGACATCCCTCTGTTCTTTTTCGAATGGTGTATCCGCTATTGTGCGCCCCATACGGGGTAGAAAATCGTGTGCGTTGTGGTGACGTACGCCAAATACGGTATGGGCGACTTTTTGTATGTATCCTGCGATGCTCGCGAGTTTACTTCGATTTACCTGGTATCCTGGGTTTGAGCAGCCGTTGACATTCAATTCAAGGAGTTTTCACTATGCCCATGGATCCAATACCGGTCATAGACCTGTTTGCGGGACCAGGCGGTATGAGCGAAGGATTCTCTTCCCTGCGTGATGAAAACGATGAGCCGGTGTTCCGCTCCATCATGTCTATAGAGATGGAGCGTACTGCGCATGCCACATTGAGGTTGCGCGCGTTCGCTCGCCGTCTTATGGATGCGGATGGACGGCTGCCCCAAGATTACATCGACTATCTCGGAACTCCTTCCAGTGAGAATCTCGAAAGATTGAAGGATTCTCATCCAGAAGAGTGGGCTGCAGCCGAAGCCGAGGCAATCCAAGGAACCCTCAAAGAGGGTGATGATGAGTTCGTCGAGATGGCAAAGAAACGTTTGCAAGGGTATGACGGTCCTCTCGTGCTGATCGGTGGTCCGCCATGCCAAGCGTATTCGCTCGTCGGGCGCGCTCGTCGTACCCATGATAAGGACAGGCTCGAAAAGGACGTCAAGCAGACGCTCTACAAGTGCTATCTGCGGTTCATCGAAGTGCTCAGGCCTACGGCGTTTGTCATGGAGAACGTGAAAGGACTGCTGTCCGCGCGCAATTACGGCGAAGGCGTGTTCGGACATATCCGTGCTGATATGGAGGCGTTGGGATACGAGCTGCATTCTATGGTCGTGAAAGATCCAGAGCGGCCTCATGATTTCATTGTTCGCGCCGACGAATTCGGCGTCCCCCAGGCCCGTCATAGGGTCATCCTGTTCGGTACCAGGAGCGGGTGCGGCCAGGGCGCTCCCGGAGTGATGACTCCACGCCCAGTTATTACGGTCGACCAAGTATTAGGGGAGATGCCGCGCATCCGTTCTGGATTCTCCTCCAGAGTTCATGACAAGCTTGACTGGAAGGAATACGTCCGCAAGGCTGCGGAAAAACTCATGCTCACTCCGGAGGGATCCGCATTGGGGCCGAGCTTGGAACCCGTGATGGAGGGCAAGCATCTGCCTTCCGCACAGCATGCCGGGACCTTCTTGTGGGGACAATCCTTGATGTCCATCAAAATTCTTCACACATATGCGATAGAAGAGAAGGCTCGGATGATCGCCGAAGTACTTGGTCAGATAGTATTGACGCTCCGAACTATTTTTCTGGTCAATGGGAAGCTGATATGTACAGGCTGCAATCTTGAGCGCATCGTTCTTGGAGCCAAGTCGCATTTTATCGCCATTGATTTGGAACTGTCTATTGTCCCTGAATGTGCATTTACGCTTGACCTGGGTCCAATGAAAATTGACGCCTTCCACTTCGTTTCCGTTACCGTTGATGAAACCAATATTCCAAGTCATATCGGGATTTTCTGACAGCTGGGTGCATGCGTACTGTTCGGCCATGCTTGTGTTCATCTCGATTTCCTGATCGCGATAGGTCATGAGAGTGGGACCGAAGAATGTATCTCTATAGCCCGATCGGTATTGGGAAAGGAAATCCACGACGGCCTTGGCGGGAACATTCTGAAAGACTTGTGTCTCAACCAAGGGTGATACAGATGAGATGACTTGCGGTGCGTTGCAGACGCCGAGCAGCTTCATGAATGCTTCATCATTCTGATTTCGACGTTTCATATCAACGTCGAGTTTGATTGACTCGATGATTTCACCGGCCATGTCAAATTCTTGGTAGCCGATCCCTTCCACAGCGTTGCGCATCTTGCTGGCATTGGTGATGCGTACACCCTTGTTCGGGTTCTTTCTGATGGCAAGTCCGAACTGTTTGGGCGTCATGCCAAGATGCTTCATCCTGCTTGCGGATTCCTTGAGTTCTTCCACGATGGAACATGAGTAGCGGTAATCAAGTACGGATTCCGGCAGTAACCAGATACGTTGCAGATTCGCGTAATTCGGACGATATCCAAACCACCGGCCCATCTGCAGGAGAGTATCGGAAGCTGTCACTCTCCGGTAGAACACACTGCAAATCAGACCACTGAGCGTCATACCTCGGGAAAGCTGGTTTCCTCCGATGAATATGGTGCATTCGTTGGAAGTCAGATCGGGCGGGACATCGTTTCTGAGGCTCCAGTCATCGGAATCAGAGTTGACCAGTCTGACACGAAGTCTGCTGGATTGGACAAGACGCCTTATCCGTAGGAACATCATTCCCCAGGAAATGTCCGTGCTCGTGTAATACTCGCTTTCAAAGGCCTCTTGCAGGTCATCGATTCTCGGATCTCCATCAGCATGGAATCGTACGGCATTCTCAACCTGCCTTAAATAACCACTGACCCGATCAGCAATCTGACGCTGGACATCGGTGAATCGTGACATATGGATGAGCATGGATTGCTGTTCGTCTTCCGCGTTGGGACGGAGAGCGCACGCATTAATGAAGGTGCAGACGGCATGCTTGACTTGGTCATCCAATTCGGGATCTACGATGTCGTAGTTCTTTCCGTGCGATACGGGTAGCCAACTTTCTAGTTCACCCTCATCAATCTCTCTCACGCAACTCGAATCTTCGGGAACGCTATCCATGTCGCCGAACAACTTCTTTGCTCCGATGTACGCGTCGGGGGATTTAAGTATGTGAATGAAATCCTGTGGGAACAGATCACTTTCATCCGCATCGTCGATGAAGATATTCGCAAAAGGCGTTGCCGTAACGGCAACGTAAGAAGTTCGGGAACTGATTTGACACAGGTCGCGAATCAGCGAATTGATTCGTGTGGGAGAATCATCCAGTTTGGCGGAATTGACAGATGCGTAGTCGCTTTCATCATCAATGATGAGCACGGGCAGATCCTTGTCGAATTCGGGACTGTCGAACCACTTATTGAACTTGGAGAGAATTGACGCGTTTTTCTTTATCACCGCCACGCAGGGGGCGGCGCTGTTCCATGTTGGGCGTGGAAAGCTATGGAATGCCTTATCGTAGGCTGCCACGAAGTCATTTTCGTTAGTGAGCTGGCTGGGGTGCGCAATGTTCTGCTGGTACTTTCCGATGCCCACTCGTATTCCATCCTGCCAGCCGATGAAATCAGTATCGATACGTTCCTGTGTTTGCTGTCTCAGATTCTCATTATCACTGGTCAATACGATGATGAGACGGTATCCACAGTCAGCGGCCTTGTTCATCAGAGCGATATAGGTACGGGTCTTTCCGGACTGCACGTCTCCTAGAATCAAACCTTTTCTGGAAACTGCCGGTTGATCGCGACGTGGATCTGCCAACAGTTTGACTATCTCATTGGCGGTATAGTCGAGAGTCGAATAGCTGGAATTCTTATCCATGACGAGGTACTGATAGTACGAATCTGATCGAGGGGTTTCCCAAGTATCAGATGACTGCATATCTGACAGCCATGGTTTCCATGCCGAGTTTTGGTCAGTGAGAGTTATACCTTCGTCTATTTTCGGAACTAACTCGTTACGTAATTCGCGGAAAGTGCGGTTGTATCCCTCGGAATCTTCTAGTAGTTCAGGTTTTCGAGAGACGAGTATTTTTAATGCATCCTCAATATCCTGTTCGGAAGGAGCTTGGTCATCATCGTCATCCACCATCAGAACAAGCTTCACCTTAGCCTTGACTTTTTCCCATTTATTACGCATGTGATACCTCCATTAGGATTTCTTCGGCGTTCTGGCATAAGGAAAACGGCTCTTTGGATTTGTATTTCTCGACAAAAGCTGAAGCGCTCATGTGCTTTAACTGGTTTGCAAGCATCCACATGTCTTGGGCGCATTCGCGTATCTCATCATCGGTCAGACCGTTCTCCGCTCCATGCTCGTCCACTGAGAGTCGTGATTGTACGTCGTTGTACGGGAACGCTGCTGCGAATACTTTTATCATCCCGCTGAAATCGCGGCGCTGCTCCCTGGAAAGGTTGTCGATGAATCCTTTCACATATGGATTGTCCGTGTTGATCTCATATCGAAAAGAGCCGTCCCTGTCACTGATGACGTCCCAGATGCGGGCTTCCGGATCGTTCGACGTCTTGCGTCCACGGAACTGCTGCGTGCGGCGGCTGGGAGCGGCTAATTTCTCCACGTAGCGTTTCATCGCGTCTCGTATGGTCTTCGGAGGTGTGGCCTGCGACTTTTTGATGTCAAGCGTCCACTCGTCATCCATGTTGTTCGGGATATCGACTTGCACGCGGGATAGTTTCGTTGCTTCCTTGCGGGTGAGAAGGCGGAACCAGCTGCCCCAGGTGATTAGCCGGTACGCGCGGTAGATATAGAAACCTTGGGTATCGAACAGCGTGTGTCCTTTTTCCTGTTTCAGATCAAGAAGACCTCTGTCTTCCATGGTCAGTTTGTTCTGATAGGGGAGCGTATATCCGCACAACGTGGCGTCGGTGCCGGGGATGCGCTGCATCCGTTGCCGCTGCGTGGCAAGGTTGTTCACGAGAAAAGGATCGCGTTCCGGCACGGGCTCATCGTTCACGGTTATCGAGATGCGTTCGATTTCATCCTCAGGATATGGGTGGAGGAACCTGTGGAACACGAGACCCAGATACCCGGACAGTTCGAGCATGGCTTGGTCTATATCCTGCAGGGAATCGCCCGCGACGTTTCCCAGACGATCCAGGTTACGCCATAGCACGCATGTGCCATGCGTGCTGGGCATGAGATCCCGCACCTTTCGAGGCAATTCAAGATTGGTCTGCTCTTCATCCAAGGTCTCGAGATCCCATTCGCGTGTTCGTGCGACGTGGTCCAGATCCCATCGGAGCGTATTCTGACGTCCGTGCTGAACGGTGGAAAGCATGACGGAACGTGCCTGTGAAAGGGATGCGGTCTTCAAACCGAGTCCGAAACGGCCTAGATCGTTGGCATTGCGCTTGGCGTTCGGGTTGGTTCCGGCGAGTTTCATCGCGTTCACGGCCGTCTCATAGTCCATGCCGTCACCGTCATCAATGATTGCCACATACGGATCTTCGCCGTGGTCGAAGTAGCGGATGCTGATGGTTTTGGCGTGGGCGGCGATTGAGTTGTCTATGATATCCGCCACCGCGGTGTTCAGGCTGTATCCGACGGACCGCATCGATTCCAAAAGGTTTGGATCAGGTGTGCAGTCTACCATTTCGAATCTCCCGGACATCTTTGTAGAATGTTGATAGGAAAAGTCTACTGCGCCAGAGGGGATAATCTTTAGATTGAGTCGTCTTTTTTACTTCTCGGGCATTTCAGCAAATAAGAATTTTATAAAAAACGCTATATGTGAAGAGCCGTCCATCGAAAGGGCGGCTCTTCGTACCGGACAAGGTTGTGGAATAGATGGTAACTGTTATTTCAGCGCCATCTTGCTGGGGAATTCCTGGACTCGTGCCGTCTGGGGATGGTCAATCACTTCCTGGGGCGTACCTTGCTCCAGGATTGCACCTTTGTCCACGAAAACGACGCGATCGGATACGTTTTTGGCGAATCGAATTTCATGTGTCACGATAATCATCGTGACACCGGTTCCCGCGACCTTGGTAATGGTGTCATTGATCGAAAACCGTTACCGGAATACGCTACGCCTTTTGGAGAATTCATGACCGCCTCCGCAAGGGGAGCGACGAGATTTTCGGTTCTTCTACGAGATAGAGCATTTCCAATCTGAGCACTTCTCGCTCTGCGCATGAGTCAGCTTGCATCCTTCACATAGAAAAGCTAATCCACAAACAAAACAACAAAGCATTCCAGACTAGAAAACTGAACCATCTAGCTTGTCAAGCGCACGCAGCAAAGAATCAACATGACCCTTCGCACGCACGTTATATCGGGCAATACGAATCACCCCATCACCATCGATCACAAAAGTCGAACGAATTACACCCTCATAGACCTTGCCATACAACTTCTTCTCACCATACGCGCCGTACAAACGATGCACAGTCAGATCGGCATCCGACAACAAAGGAAACGTCAAATGATCGCGCTCGCGGAACCGGACGAGCTTGTCCATCGGATCCTTTGATATGCCGAGCACAGTGAATCCGCGGGAGCGCAGGCGCGCGAGGTTGTCCCGGAAGTCACAGGCCTCAGTAGTGCATCCAGGAGTCATCGCGGCAGGGTAGAAGTACAAGACGATATTCTGACCGCGCAATGCGGAGAGCGTAATGCTATCGCCGTTGTCGCTGGGAAGTGTGAAGTTCGGGGCCGTTAATCCCGCTTCGAGTCGTGCGGATGCGGGGGAGTCCTGCGCTGTTGGGGTCGCTGGCGAATTGATGTCGGACATGATTGCTCCTTACCGTTCTTCGGACTTCGTGCCGATACAAAGCGCGAACAGGCGTCATCATACCCGCCTTACGTGCGCGCGGCTTGCTTGACTCGTTGCGCGACGATCTATTTTTCTCGTTCCAAAGCAAGCGCGGTATCGAATATTTCGATGTGAGCGGAACGGTTTTGTTTGTGCATGGGCTATTATTGGGATGACAAGTTTTGTGCCATTCCCCAAACCGGCTTGCCGTCGGTCGGGGCGGCGGAAGGCTTGCGAGAGGTTACTGCCGGATACCTCCGCCACGTCGGAGACGTGGAAACCGTAAGGGAGGCGTAGCATACCACCCGTGCGAAACCGTTGGAAAGCGGAAGGGTGAGCGAAACGTCCCGCGAGAGCGTGGCGAACCGCCCAAGCAGTGGGCGTCAGACCCGTCAAGGGAACAGATCCGAAAAGATCTGTTCCCTTCTTTTTATTCGGAGGGCAATGATGGCTGACCACAGCAAAGAGAAGGCGGAGTGGCTTCGGAAAGTAAGGGACGAAATCCGTCCCGCATATGCCCGGTTGCTTTCCTCGGGACGGTTGATTCTTCAATGTGATGACGGTAGCGAAGTTGCCATCAGGTTTACTAAAGGCGTTTTGCCCATCTATGTGGGTTTGAATACTACATGGACTTCCATAAGGGACGTCGTGCCCGGCAGTCGGATTTCTATGACGACATCATACGAAGGAATTTTACGGCGAAGCGCGTGGACTACACCCATAGACATAGCGACAGGAACACGTCATACGAAAAGCGGCGGAGTCATGCAAAATCAAAACTGGATATAGCAGGTGAGGCCTTCAACCATGTGGCGAGTGCTGCCTATGTGGTGGAATCTGCGAAAAGTGGCTTGATTTTATTTGCTGGTGATGAGCGGTGGCGTTGGGCTTGTCGGAACAGGTGAACAAGAAAGATGAGCGGACGGGTGATTACATTCCTGCATCTCTTGTGAATGAGAGTGTTCTTTCCGAGAGCATCCACAGGCGGGGTACGCGTGTGAGAAGCGTCGTATCAGCAAGATGGGAGTGATTCCGGAAACCGTTTGCTTGGTCTGTAGTCGTAGGCTTCGGCAACATAGCAGTGATTGTTGTTGCAGGATAAGAACAGGATGATGTTCCGGTTGCGGATGACAGCTCGTATCATTCTTCGGGTTTTCTCGATGTGTAGGTTTTGTGATTGCGGCCAAGTGGGCGTTCTCTTGGCCGCAATCATGGTTGGAAAGAGGTTGAGCGATGACTTGTGGCATAGCTGAGATGCCTCCGTACAAGTCCGCGAATCTGCCATGCATAAGCGAGATGAGGACAATGCACATCGAGGTGATGATGTTTTGTCTTTGCCGACGTGCTGGGCATCCCTGTCGAAAACGTCGCAGTAAACGAGTTCGGCGGCCTTGGCGGCGCGATGTGCTCCGCCGTGGGAACCGGCTTGTACAAGGATTCCCAAGAAGCGTTCGTGATTGCTGTAGCGAGGATGGATTCGGGCCACACGAATCACTCCATCACCATCGATCACGAAAGTCGAACGAATCACACCCTCATAGACCTTGCCGTATAATTTCTTCTCACCATACGCACCATACAAACGATGCACAGTCAGATCGGCATCCGACAACAACGGAAACGTCAAATGCTGTCGGGCTACTGGCGAATTGATGCCGACGTGATTGCTTCTTACGGTTCTTCGGACTTCGTGCCGATATAAAGCGCGAATAGGCGCCTGTTGAGGTCGGTCGGAGGGCTGTGAGCCACGGCCGGCCTCAACGTGCTAGATGGTTGTTAGAGGTTAGAAGACGCTGTAGCCGCCATCTACGCGAATATCAGTGCCAGTAACGTACGAGGAGGCGTCGCTGGCGAGGAAGAGTACCGTGCTGGCAATCTCGTCATTCGTGCCGAAACGGTGCATTGGCACGACTTCGAGCATAGCGTCGTGGCCAGGCATGTCGATACGGCCATTGAAAATTCCAGACCACACGTATCCGGGGGAGATGGTGTTGGAACGGATGCCGTCCTTGGCGAGCGCTGCGGCAAGGTAACGTGAGTGTTCCATGATGGCCGCTTTGGTGGCGCCATACGCGTTCACCGGCGTCGGACTTCCCATCATGTAGTTCGCGTTGTGTCCGGACAGGGAGGCTGTGAAGATCAGTGAGCCGCCATGACCGTGTTCGCGCATGATTTCATGCGCGATGCGGCCGGTACGGTAGGTGCCGTTGAGGTTGATGTTGATGGTGCGTGTCCATACTTCTTCGGTGGCGTCTTGATCGTCGCCCGGTACGTTGACTCCGGCGTTGAGGAATGCGAAGTCGACGGTGCCCAGCTGTTCCACCAATTGCGTTTTGAGTTCCGCGACTTGTACCGTATCGGTGACGTCGCAGGTGAGCGCGATGACGTTGGTGCCGAAACGTTCGCTCATGTCTTTCGCCAGTTCGGTGAGCTTGTCTTCTTGGCTGGGCAGGTCGACTAGTGCGACGTCTGCTCCGGCTTGGGCGAGTGCGGCTGCGGCGTTGCGTCCTAGACCGCCTGCGGCTCCGGTGACGAAGCCTTTGCGGCCGCGCATTGAGAATTTGTCGAGTATCGAGTAGTTTGAATCCTTCCATTTGTCGAGGGGATAACGTTCGTCGAAGATTTGTTCGACGGTTTTCTCTGGAATCTGCGATGATTCAACTGCCATGTTTCGCTCCTTTGCGTTATGATGACCGCTTTTAGATGCGTTCGCGCATCATGTTTTGCGCATCTATGGACCATGTTTGCGGTTGCCTATGCTCGTGCCTGCGGTCGTTCGGCGTCCGTGCCGAACTAATCCGAGTGTAGCAAATAAAACGATGGCGGTGCTGTCAGTATTTGTCAGGTAAAGCGTAGTGAGGAAACCGTAAGGTCAATATAAGAAGATAGTTGATGATTGAAAGGGGAGTGATGACGGAGTTGAAAATGTTTTCCAAGCCTGTGGTGTTCACGGATTTCGATGGGGTGCTCAACGCCTTTCCGGATGACAAGCTTTTGCGCAGGAGTGACGTGAACAAAGTTATGACCTGGGCGAAGCCCGACAGTCCCTACGCGAAAATGTACAATCCTGAAAAAGCGTTCCACTTGGACGGCAACGAAAAAGCCCACACGCCCGTAGGCTCATGGCGCATCCACTGGTCCAGCGAACTGTCCGACGCCATGTACGCGTTGGCAGTTGACGGCATTGTGGAATTGTGGTGGCTGTCCACCTGGCAGCCATACTGCAGTCAGATTCTCGACCCGATGCTCGGCTGGGATCCCATGCTGGTCGATGTCATCACTTGGTACGATCCTGTCACCAAATGGGGACGTGAGACAGGCAAATGGCAGACCATCCAACGACGCGTACGCATCGAATGCGAAGAGAATGAACCCGCGCCGATCGTATGGATCGACGATGATGAATGCTTCGAACAGCGCGCGCAGCTCTTGGAGGAACTCCAGCCGAAAGCGCCGGTGCTTATGGTCCGTCCGGACTATCGTATCGGCATCAGCCGTCGCCAATGGAAACTGATCGATACGTTCGTGCACCATCCCGAACAGTTCGACACGGTCACGTTCGACATGGAACCAACCTGCAGGATATACGACATCCACCACGGTTTCTAGCCTAAATGAATTACCATGGGAGGATAGTCGAGCGGAATGAAGGAAGGATGGGGTTATGGCGGAACGTATCGTGGAGCGTCTTATCCGAGAGCGTGATACTCGATATGGTGACGGCATTTACACGACTACACAAATCCAGTTCGCATGGAATTCCAATCATATGGAAGGTTCCACCCTTACTGCCAAACAGACCGCGCAGCTATTTGCCACCGGTACCTATACCACGGATGGCAGCGAACAGGTCAATCCTGACGATGCGTTGGAAACCCGTAATCATTTCGCTGCGTTCCGTTGGATTCTCGACCATGCTGATGAGCCGGTGGACCGGGATATGGTCTGTCATCTGCATGCCATTCTCAAGCAGGGCACCAGACAGGTCTCCGACTCGCTTTTCAACGTGGGCGGCTACAAGACTCGGCCGAACTTTATTGGCAATCCTGTCACTCCGACAAGGACTGCGCTGCCGCAGGATGTTCCCGAATTTATGGACAGGCTGTTTGATATGTGCACGAAACTTGAGGATGAACCGTATCAGATCGCCCGTGTCCATTGGACGTTTGAGAAGATTCACCCATTTTCGGACGGCAACGGTCGAATCGGACGGCTTATCATGTTCAAGGAGCTTTTGCGTATCGATGCGTTGCCTGTCCTTGTCCATGACGCGTATCGTGCGGAGTACGTCAATGGCATCAGCAAGTTTCCGGACGAGCCAGGATGGCTGGTTGATACGCTTCTATTCGAACGGGACCTTTACCGGTCGCATGTTCTGAAAACGGATGCCGAGGCATTGCGTTACACGTACCATGACCAATGGAATATGGCTGAGCATCGGGTGGAACGAGATGAGGATCTGGAATTCGCCAAGCTCATCGACACGAAGGCCCAGCCGTTGTTCGATGAGGAGTATCAGCAGCGCGAACGGCTCCTATGGGGCGAATAGCGGTCCGACTGTGTTGTTGTGGTGGTTCCTCCTTCCAAACGTGACATGAACCGAATGTGCATTGAGATGTGCAATTTGTGCACATTGCGGTCGCCGGCCGTTCACCTTGGTGTAAAAAGGAATCAGCCTTCGGACTTTAGCATGAGATGCAATGGCGCGTATTGAATGCGCGCATACGAGGAAGTGAGAGCTGCATACATGCGTGTATTCGACTTCGATGGAACCATCTATGACGGAGAAAGCCTGTTCGACCTGTACCTGTTTTCGGCCAAATACAATCCGAAGGTATTGCGGTACATCGCCCCGGTACTGCGCTATGCCATCAAATACAAGCTCGGACGAGCCACGTTCGATCAAATGGAATACGGTGTGGGCAAGCTATGCCACGGATATTTAAGCGAACTGGCCGAATCATTGGAATTCGAAGAATTGGTCAACGCCTTCTGGGATCAGAACATGAAGCGCATCAAACCCTGGTATGAGCCACGCGAAGACGATGTGATCCTCACCGCCTCGTTCGACATCACCGTGGGCGAGGCCTGCCGCAGGCTTGGCGTGCAACATTTGGTCTCGTCCACCATCGACGGCAACACGTTGAACGTAAACTACCTCAACTTCAACACCAACAAGCCCAAACGATTCCGCGAACTCTACGGAGACAACGTTCGAGTGGACGAATTCTACACAGACAGCCGATTCGACCAGCCCATGATCGACATGGCCCGACGTGCCTACATGGTCAAAGGCAACAAAATCCACCAAGTCAAATAGCCGGAAAGGCTGGAACGGAATACGGCGGCAAGGGCCGATCTTGACATCTCCCCTTCGGCATGGACGCCTTGCACGAGCCAGGATGGGCGTCGGTCGGTCATATTGCCGTATATGGAAAATACGACCGACCGCAAAAACAGTTAGAACGACACGCGCTTGGAATGGTTTACGGCAGAAACCTCGCACACGATGCCAACAACTACCTCGAAACACGCTTCACACACAACAAATAAATCAACCAAGCAACAGGCATCGCCAACATAAACACCGGATAAAACCACACAGCAGACAAACGCCCATACACCAAACCACCCACAAACGGACCAACCGACATACCCAAATCAATACCCGCATAATACGTACTATTCGCAATACCACTGCGCTCGCGGCCTGCGATTACCACGGCCTGCGCCTGCGTGACTGAACTCATCAGACCGTAGCCGACAGCGGTGAAAATCGCAGCCAACAACAGCATCCAATCATTGAACAGGAACGTCATGCATGCGAGCATCGCCAGCATGCCCAACGAGCAGACCGTCAGCCAGAAACGGAAGCCCTTGCTGTCGAACAGGTCGCGCAAGCCCAGTCGCAACACCAATAACGCGACCGCGTAAAACATGAAAAACAGGTCGGACGATACCGGCAGATGACGAGACTGAACATAATTCACGATGAAGGACTGATTTGCGAAATACGCTATCGCAAACATCATGAACGTCAGCGACAACGGCACCACACGCGGTTCCAGAATCGAACGGATCGAAAAACGATGCTTTTTGGTTGCGCTAGCAGAACCGTCAATGTCTACGGCAGTGGAGGGATTCTCCGTTATGGAAGTCTGCTTTTTGCGTACCGGTTGTCCGCCATTCTTCACCATCAGTGTGGCGATCAGCATGATCACCGCCAGCACCAGCGAACTCAAAAACGTCAGACGATAACCGATGTATTTTTGCGCGCGAATACCCAATGCCGGTCCGACCGCCATAGCCAGCGCGTTCATCGTGCCATACAATCCCATGCCGGCACCCATATGCCGGATCGGCAGCAAAAGCGACATCCACGTGGCCAGGCAGACCGAGCAGCATGCGAAACCAACGCCGTTGATCACGCGAGCCATGATGAGCATGATGGGGGAGTTTGCGAAATAGTACAGCAGTCCGGCGGCGAAATAGAGCACCGTGCCAACCGCCACAAGCGTGCGCTTGCTGGTTTTGTCGGAAAGATTGCCTGCGATAGGGCGGCAGAACAGTGAGATGAAACTCATCGAACCGGCCACCGCACCCATCAGCATGCCGTCCGCGCCCAACGATTCCGCATATCCGGCAACGATCGGATTGGCAAGCATATTGCTCGACATGAAACAGAACGTCGCAAGCATGACCAACGCCATATCACGGGTGATGAGACGATCATGCTTACGCCGGGGCTGTTCGGGCTGGTTCGATTGTTGTGCCGGTTGCTTCTGTCGTACCGATTCAGATGCGGGTATCGTTGGTGCTGTCATGCTCGTTCGCCTCCGAGCATGCAACTGTAGCAGCCTTGACGAAAAACGGCCGTCCACATATTGCGGACGGCCGATGGAGATGGCTTTAACGATGTGAAAGTATGCTTCGCTTACAGAGTTTTTACAGAGCTTTGGCGGCCTGCTCGACAAAACCTTCCATACCGTCGATGTCAACGACATGGTCGAAACGCACGTCGGCGGTCTCAAGACCGCGCAGCGCGGCCGGAGCGGTGGTGCCGGTGGCCTTGGCAAGCACGTCCATGCATTCGAAATCGGTGCCGGACGCGTCAAGACCCAGAGATTCGTTGACTACGCGCGGGAACTTGTACGGGCTGGCGGTGGACAGCAGCACGCGCGGCGTGAGCGGATCGCGCGGCATCTGCTGCATGACGTAGTAGCCGCATGCGGTGTGCGGGTCGATCACGTAATGGTTCTTGTTCCAGCAGTCCGCGATCATCTCGCGCACCTGGTTCTCATCGGCCCAACCGGTGCCGAAGATGGAACGAATCTTCTTCATCATCGGCTCGGGAACCTCGTAGGCGCCCCACTGGCTCAGATCGTTCATCAGCATGGAGATCAGGCGCGTGTCCTTGTCGGACATGTAATACAGCATGCGCTCCAGGTTCGATGAGATGAGGATATCCATCGACGGGGAAATGGTCTGGAAGAACGGACGCTGACGGTTGTACGTGCCGGAAGTCAGGAAGTCGAACAGCACGTTGTTCTTGTCGGACGCCACCACAAGATGCTTGACCGGCAGGCCCAGCAGCTTCGCGTAATAGCCGGCGAGGATGTCGCCGAAATTACCCGTCGGCACAACGAACTCGACCTCGTCGCCCACATTGATGACCTGGCGTTCCAGCAGCTGCGCGTACGCGGAGAAGTAATAGACGACCTGCGGCACCAGACGGCCCACATTGATGGAATTCGCGGAGGAAAGCACCACATGCGAATCATCGGCGAGACGTTCGGCAAGCTCCTTGTCGCCGAAGATGCGCTTGACGGCGGACTGCGCGTCATCGAAATTGCCCTTGACCGCGCACACGTTCACATTGGAGCCGGACTGCGTGGTCATCTGCAGCTCCTGCACCTGGCTGACCTTGCCTTCCGGATAGAACACGGTGATGCCGGTGCCCGCGGCGTCCGCGAAACCAGCCAACGCGGCCTTGCCGGTGTCGCCGGACGTGGCGGTGACGATCATGATCTTCTCATCCGCGTCGCCATCCGCCGGAGTGGTGCGCGCCATGAAACGCGGCAGAATCTGCAGCGCCACATCCTTGAACGCGGAAGTCGGACCGTTGAACAGTTCCATCACATAGTCATCGCCGAGCGGCTTGACCGGAGTGATCTTCTCGTCGGACCACTGCGGGCCGTACGCTTCGTCGATGCACTCCTTGAGCTCGGCCTCGGTGTAGTCCGGCAGCAGCACGGACAGCACATCGAACGCGATCTGCTGGTAGGACTTGCCGGCCAAGGAAGCGATATCCACATGGGTCTCACCCAAGGAGTCGGTCACGAACAGGCCGCCATCATCGGCGATGCCCTTGCGGATGGCCTGCTTGGAGGTAAGCGAATCGGTGGTGCTGCGTGTGCTGTGGAACGTGGTCACTTGATTTCCTTAGCAATAGAACGGACAGATTACGTCAAACGTGCTTCTCAGTGTACCGGCACAGGTGGGAAGAACGTCGCCTCGCGTCCGTGGAATGGGACGCCGACCCCATACGATTGCCGACGGAAGGTCCTGCTTTTCCACGTGGCCCGCGATCGTGCCGTCCATGTCTTCGCGCGCAGGCGGTGCCATATTTCCCACATGTTTCGAAACCCGGTTTTCCTCCGATCGTTTTCACACGTACACTGCTCTGTAACCCGCGGTACAGCGGATGATCATTCCGAAGTCAAGGAGGGCTTCATGACTGCATCACCTCTTGCGCAAACACCGAACGACATGTTCAACGCGCCCATCGCCGAAGCAGATCCGGAAATCGCCGAAATCCTCGACGCCGAACTATCCAGGCAGCAAAACGGACTCGAAATGATCGCATCCGAGAATTTCGTGCCACGCGCCGTCCTACAGGCACAAGGCTCCGTACTGACCAACAAATACGCCGAAGGCTATCCGGGACGCCGCTACTACGGCGGCTGCGAGCAGGTGGACAAAATCGAAACCATCGCCCGCGAACGCGCCAAAAGCCTATTCGGCGCCGAATACGCCAACGTACAGCCGCACTCCGGCGCACAGGCCAACGCAGCCGTCTACCAGGCGCTCGTCAAACCCGGCGACACGGTTCTCGGCCTCGCCCTCGACCACGGCGGCCACCTCACCCATGGCATGAAAATCAACTTCTCCGGCCGCTTCTACCACGCCGAAGCCTACGGCGTGAATCCCGAAACCTTCCGCATCGACCCGGAAATCATCCGCCAGCGTGCGCTCGAGACCCATCCCGCCATGATCATCGGCGGATGGAGCGCCTACCCGCGCATCGAAGACTTCAAAGCCATGAAGGAGATCGCCGACGAGGTCGGCGCCAAATTCTGGGTGGACATGGCCCACTTCGCCGGCCTCGTAGCCGCCGGACTGCATCCAAGCCCCGTCCCATACGCCGACGTCGTATCCTCCACCGCGCACAAAACCCTCGGCGGCCCACGCTCCGGCTTCATCCTCGCCAAGCAGGAATACGCCAAGAAACTCAACTCCGCCGTATTCCCCGGCCAGCAAGGCGGCCCGCTCATGCACGTCATCGCCGGCAAGGCCGTCGCCTTCAAAGTCGCCGCCACCCCGGAATTCAAAGACCGCATGCAACGCACCCTCGACGGCGCCAAGATCCTTGCCGAACGCCTCATGGCCGACGACGTCAAAAACAACGGCATCAGCGTCCTGACCGGCGGTACCGACGTGCACCTGGTCATGGTCGACCTACGCAACAGCGAAATGGACGGCAAACAAGGCGAAGACCTGCTCGCACAATGCGGCATCACCATCAACCGCAACACCGTCCCGTTCGACCCACGCCCCGCATCCGTGGCCTCCGGCCTGCGCATCGGCACCAGCGCACTCGCCACCCGCGGCTTCGGACCCAAGGAATACGAGGAAGTCGCCGACATCATCGGCACCGCTCTCGCCGCAGGACAGGACGCCGACGTCGACGCGCTCAAGGCGCGCGTCGACAAGCTTGCCGAAGACTTCCCGCTTTACCCGGGACTCGACCAAATCCACTGATCACCAGCCTCGACTGACGAAATCGCGTCCCGCCGCGCAACCAACGACCCGAAAATGGCCGTCATTGCCCAGCGAGGCGTGATTTCGCGCTATTCTAAGAGACTATGACGAATCCACAGAACCAAGGCACCGCCATGAACACCGACGTGTTCGAAGCAGTATGCGCCATGGGCGACGCAGCCCGCACCGTGCAATCGCAACTTGCCCAGGCAAACACCGAAGCCAAAAACCAACTGCTCAACGCCATCGCCGACGCACTCGACCAGCATGCGGACGACATCGCCGCAGCCAACGCGCTCGATATGAACCAAGCCGAAACCGACGGCATGGACGCCGGCAAACTCGACCGACTCAGATTCGACCAGCAGCGCATCACCGCCGCCGCGCAAGGCGTACGCCACGTGGCATCCCTACCAGACCCCATCGGCGAAATCGTACGCGGATACCATCTGGAAAACGGCCTACGACTGCAGCAGGTACGCGTCCCCATCGGCGTGCTCGGCATGATCTACGAAGCACGTCCCAACGTCACCGTTGACGTTGCCTCCCTATGCATCAAATCCGGCAACGCCGTCCTGCTGCGCGGCGGACACGCGGCCGAACACACCAACGCGGCAACACTCGCCGTCATCGCCGACGTACTCACCAAACACGGATACGACCACAACATGATCGCCACCGTAGACCAATACGGACGCGACGGCGCCACCGCCATGATGGAAGCACGCGGCCACATCGACGTGCTCATCCCACGCGGGGGAGCAGGACTCATCCAAGCCGTGGTACGCAACTCCAAAGTCCCCGTCATCGAAACCGGAGCCGGCAACGTGCACATCTACGTCGACCGCACCGGCAACCCCGACAAAGCCATCCCCATCCTCATCAACGCCAAAACCCAACGCGTCGGCGTATGCAACGCCACCGAAAAACTCCTCGTCCACAAAGACATCGCCGAAAGCTTCCTGCCGAAAGCCGCGGCAGCGCTCGCCGCAGCGGGAGTCGAAATGCATGCCGACGAACGCGCGTATGGCATCATCGAACATGCCGGAATCGCAAATGCGCAACTCGTGCATGCCACCGACGAGGATTGGGACACCGAATATCTGGCACTCAAAATCGGCATCAAGGTGGTCGACTCGCTTGACGAGGCCATCGCGCATATCAACCGTCACTCCACCGGGCACACCGAATCCATCATCGCCGAAGACTATTCGGCCATCGAGGAATTCACCGCCCGCATCGACTCGGCGGTGGTGATGGTCAACGCCTCCACACGTTTCACCGATGGCGGCGTGTTCGGATTCGGCGCGGAACTTGGCATCTCCACACAGAAGATGCATGCGCGCGGTCCGATGGGGCTGCGCGAGATGACCACGACCAAATGGATTGGCTACGGAACAGGACAGGTGAGAGAATGAGCGACGAAGTCATGCAGGACAATATGCAGCACACCATGCAGGACAACAAGAACCCATGGAACGCGGACTTGACCGACCCAATGCTCAGATTGCGATTGGCATCCGAACGATTGAGCATCGTGCGGTATGTGTTCCTTGTGCAGGTCGAAGACGGTATCGCGTCCGCGGACGAACGCGCCTCGCTCGAATACGCCGACGCGGTGTTGATCGGCTGGCCCGAAACCGACGCTTCGGACGTCATCACTCCCGATGCCGCCCAGCTTGACGATATCGACGAGCAGATGCGGGTCATGGAACAGCACATCGCCAAGTTCAGCGCGATGGAACGAGACCATGACATCGTCGGCATGACCGACACGCTGATTCGTGTCACCGAGCGCGTTGCCGGAATCCGCAGTATATACCAGCCGGATTTCCCGCTGCCGACATTCGCCGAGATTCGACGTGTGGTGCAGGACGAGTGGGATGAGGATATGGACAAGATCGATCCCGACAACGCCTCACCGACCGCGGACAGCATCGAGCAGGAAACCGCCGACGCGGACAAAGAGCAGCAGGCCGAGAAACAGGCCGATGGCGCGCAAAAGAGCGGAGCGTCCGCATGACCGGACCAAAACGCATGCGGCCGGAATCTGCGGAGGCCGATCCCGAACTGACCGTCAGCTACGTGGTCGAGCCGGAACGACGCATGTCGGAACTATCCGTAGATCGGCCGCAATCAGCCGTGACCACCGGACGCAGGTCCGCACGAGGCAACTGGCACAACCGGTTGCGCATCGGCATCATGGGCGGCACTTTCGATCCGATCCATAACGGCCATTTGGTCGCAGCCTCCGAAGTGTCCTGGGTGTACGACCTCGACGAGGTGATCTTCGTGCCGACCGGACGGCCGGTGTTCAAGTTGGACAAGAAGGTCACCAATGCGGAGGACCGGTACCTTATGACGGTCATCGCCACCGCGTCGAACCCGAAATTCACCGTGTCGCGCGTGGACATCGACCGTCCCGGCGTCACCTACACCATCGACACCCTGCGTGACATCCGCGCCCAGTATCCCGATGCGGAACTGTTCTTCATCACCGGTGCCGACGCCGTGGCGGAGATCATGCAATGGAAGGACGCCAACAAGATGTGGGAGCTGGCGCATTTCGTGGCCGTGACACGTCCCGGTTATTCCTCGCCGGACGGCGTGAAATTACCTGAAGGCAAGGTGGATACGCTGGAGATTCCCGCATTGGCGATTTCTTCCACGGATGTGCGTCGCCGCGCCGAACATGGCGAACCCGTCTGGTATCTCGTACCCGACGGCGTGGTGCAATACATCGGCAAACACGGCCTATACCGATAGAAGATGGATGGGGCCGTCCGCATGGCCCCCCCGAACACACGGGGTCGGTGAGGTCTGCGCGGCCGGTTAGTATGGGTCACATCCACTTCGCTAGAACAGACGTTTGGAGACACGGTGAGCGCAATCCTTGAAGGAAAGCCGGATAAGAACCTTATCCTTGTCACAGGCAGAGCACACCCGAAGCTGGCGGCGGAAGTCGCCGAACAGCTCGGCATTGATGTTCTGGAAACCACAGCATACGATTTTGCGAACGGCGAAATGTACGTGCGCTACACCGAGTCCGTGCGTGGCGCGGACGTGTTCGTACTGCAGAGCCATTCCAATCCGGTCAACCAGGCCATCATGGAACAGCTCATCATGATTGATGCGTTGAAGCGTGCTTCCGCGCGTTCCATCACCGCGGTCTGCCCGCTGCTGGGCTATTCCCGCCAGGATAAGAAGCACCGCGGCCGCGAGCCCATCTCCTGCCGTCTGGTGTTTGACCTGCTCAAGACCGCAGGCGCCGACCGCATCATGAGCGTCGATCTGCATGCGGCGCAGTCGCAAGGCTTCTTTGACGGCCCGGTCGATCATCTCATCGCCATGCCGGTGCTGGTCGATTACATCCGTGACCGTTTCTCCAACCAACTTGACAACGTCGCCGTCGTCTCCCCGGACGCCGGTCGTATCCGTGTTGCCGAACAGTGGGCGCAGCGCCTCGGCGGCGGTCCGCTCGCCTTCGTGCACAAGACCCGCGACATCACCCGCCCGAACCAGGCGGTCGCCAACCGTGTGGTCGGCGACGTCGCAGGCAAGGACTGCGTGCTTGTCGACGACCTGATTGACACCGCGGGCACCATCGCCGGCGCATGCAACGTGCTTAAGGATGCCGGAGCCAAGTCGGTGACCGTCGTCGCCACGCATGGCGTGCTGTCCGGCCCGGCCGTGGACCGACTGAAGAACTGCGGGGCACGCGAGGTCGTGCTCACCGATACCGTGCCGATTCCGGAAGAAAAGCGTTGGGACGGTCTGACTGTTCTGTCGATCGCGCCGTTGCTGGCAAGTGCCATCCGCGCCGTGTTCGAAGACGGTTCCGTCGCCGAACTGTTCGACACGTATCCGGAACATCACGGCCAGGGCTTCCTGTTCGCCTGATTTTCTAGGAAACTCGGATACTTCTGACACTTCAGATATTTCGAGGTTTTACGTTATATGGGTTCCGGTTCATTCGGAACCCGTTTTCTTTATGCTTTTCGCTGCATTGCACGCTGACGGTTGCGCGGATGGGAGTGTTTCCGCCATGCCGTACAGGCCGATCCGACTTGTTCGAATGGTAATGCGTGCGGAACGTCATGATGCCCCCGCATCTTAAAAAAACGTCAGGCCGGCATCAGACCTGTACGCCTGCGAGCTTCAGGAACTTCTTGTCGGACTGGATGCCTTGAGTCAGGAACTCGCCGTCCTTGAACAGCGCGTAGGTCGTGACCGGAGCTGGCATATTCTGGGCCTGCTCACGGCTGATGATGTGAATGGTTTTTAATGGAATGTTGTGCTCTTCCGCCACCGCTTCCACGCGTGGCACCCAGTAGTGGGTGAACGGACACTGGTCCGTGTAGTAGAGAACGAATCCATCACCATCCGCCGTGGGATATTTGGCGCATTCTTTGAATTGCGGAGGCTCCGTGTCCGAACCGAACGGCAGGTACATGAGCATGATTCCGCATGATGACGTGTCCGCAACCATGAAACCCTTGTGCGCAAGGTATTTCGCGTCGGAGAGGAATTCGCGCTTGCGTCCTTCGGCAGACAAAATACACAACCCCTTCCGCCCCTGCTCCTTCGCATCCCTCACGCACCCCCGTAACAGGTCGTTGGAATATCCGTGCCCTTTCATGGAGTCGGCGACCCATAGACAGTCGATGTAAAGATACCCATCCGCTTGGATAGGAACCCACGCGTTCTCCGCGGGGACATATTCGATGAAGCATTTTCCGCGTTCTACGCTGCGGTAGAAGATCAATCCTTCGTCGAATCGACGTTTGAGCCACTCCTTTTTCGCAAGGGCCTGTTTGCCGGACATGGCGCAGCAGACGTGCTCTGCATCGATGTTGTCCCTGGTAATTCGAATGTATTCCATTCGGGACCTCCTTGTCTTGCGCGGTTCCGCCCATGTTGCCGCCTATGGCGTGGGATTATTGCCGAGTCTGCTGGAAGGCGCCGTTCCTTGACATCAGCGTTGCTCCGAAAAAACGAGATTCCGGTTTCCATGACGTTTTCAGACTTCCGTATTTTAGATATTTAGACAAACGTCTAAATATCTGGTAGGATGAATATCGCAATCCGATACTGGAAAGAGAGCGATGATGGCAGGAGAAGGATTCAAGGCGCTCGCCGACCCCACGCGGCGTCGTATCCTCGAGCTGCTGCGTGCGGGGGATATGACCGCGGGGGAGCTCGCGGAGCATTTCGACATCAGCAAGCCATCGCTCAGTCACCATCTGGCGACTCTTAGGAACGCTGGTCTCGTAACGGACGAACGACATGGGCAGAACATCGTGTACAGCCTCAATACCACAGTTATGCAGGACTTGGTCGGATGGTTCATGGGCTTCGCGGACGATCCGGAAGACAGGCAATGAAAGGTCTGACAATGCAAAAGCAGGAAAAACCCGAGACAACCAAAGCCTCGACCGGTATTCCGGCCCGTGTATGGGTCGTCCTCATGCTGCTTTGCGTGCTGAACGTCGTGGCGCATCTTGCCGCCATGCCGGGGCTACCTGAGCGCATTCCCATGCATTGGGGTGCTGACGGCGGTGTGAACGGATGGGGGCCACGTTGGATGGCATCCGTTCTGGGTGCGCTTCCATTGACGTTTCTCGCACTGTTCTATGTGGCGCCGCGCATTGATCCGAAAGGTGCCGCATATGCCAAGTTCGGCGGATTCTACCAAGGATTCGTGATCTCGTTCACGGTATTCATGTGCGCCATCAGCTGGCTTGGGGAACTCACCGTCTGGAACCTCCTTCCTGGCAAGGGCGCGGTCAACGTCATCGTGTCCGGGGCGATCGGCGCGTTCTTCATCGGCATGGGTAATTATCTACCTCGTGTGCGGCAAAACTACACGCTCGGCATCAAAACGCCATGGGCGCTCGACGACCCCGACAACTGGCGCCGCACCCACCGTTTCGGCGGAGCCTGTTTCATGGTGGTGGGCGTTAGCCTGATTGTGCTGGGATTTTTAGGAGGTATATTGCCTGAAACCTGGATTCTGGCAGTGATTATGGTGCTTGCGATTGGCTCGGTCGCAGCCATGTATGTTTACTCGTATCTCATCTGGCGCAAATCCCACAACAGCTGATTGGGTAGCACCCCCGGTTTTCTTCAGCGAAACCACAGGGGAGTCCGACCCGAATTGCCTGACCGTGCGGGTCGTGTTGACGCGGATAAACGGATAAAAGACGCCCCGGTGACATGGAAACCAGCGGTTAGCATGGGACTCGTACTTGTAAGTGCAACAGGCATTCCGATGATGTTTGATTTTCCTGCATGCAAACCCGTCGTGTTCTTTATTTCTGTTGTATTGCGAGCAGTACGGTGGCGCGCAGGACGTCCTCGTCGGTGAAATTCAGGCCCCATATGATCTCGACCTTGTCGGTGAGGCGCTTCTGCACGCCGCCGACGATCGCCGTGGCGTCGGACAGTTGGAGGCTCTTCGGACCTTCGATGGCGATTATCGCTCCCGTGACCTCGTCGGACGCGACGCTCGAATCATGGAACCGTCCGTCGAGCGCCTCCACGATGCCCGTCGACGACCCGCTTTCCACGCGGATGACCGTGGTCAGGGCGCCGGCGCAGACGCTTCTGACGTCGTCCCCATCGATGTGGATGTACTTGTTGTTGCCGAGGAATCCCTCCAACGCCGCGACGGCATCGTCCATCGTCGTGGCGGGATCCTCTCCCGGGACGGGCAGGAGGTCCACGTCCACGCGGTCCGTGGCGTCCGTTCCGGCTGCCGGCATGCGGACGGTCAGTTCCCGTTCGCCGTCGTTTTCGTTCCATAGGATCTTGACGACATGGCTTCCGTCCGTCTTGTCCGTGGCGTCGATGTGTCGTGCGGTCATTTTTGGTTCCTTTTCGATGAGGCGGGTTCGTTTCTTTCCGGGGCATGTCCCGGCCGTTCTTACTTCTGTCGATGCCGGACGGGCGTGTGGTCCGATCGGGGCGAGTGCGAATCAGGACGGGGGTCGGCATGGGCGTCGTGGATCGGCGACGAGTCCCAAAAACGTCACCGATCCACGACGCAATCCCGACACCCGTTTCGCAGCCGAGGACGATGGCGGAAGGGGCATTGGCGCGGTTCTTGCCGGCCACGACGGAAGACGTGGTCTGTGCGAGAGTGCTATGCCTTGGCTAGCTTCTTATGTCTGAGGGTGTAAACGGCATCGGCGGAATCGGCGACACGTTTGGAATGCGTCACCACAATGACACATTTACCGAGTTGATGAGCGGCATGCCGCAAAAGATCAATCACCTCATCAGTCATTTCCGGATCCAGGCTGCCAGTCGGTTCATCCGCCAGAATCGCGCGGCCGGGCGCCACTAGGGCGCGGCCGACCGCCACCCGCTGACGTTGGCCACCCGACAAGTGCATGATGTTGCGCTTCGATTCCTCACGGCTCAGCCCCAGATCCTCGAGGATCTTCATATCGGCCTTGGGATTGACCAGGCGCAGATTCTCTTCGGGGGTGAGATAGTCGATCAGATTATGGTCCTGGAACACCAAGGACACGTGCTCGCGACGGTGCTTTGAATAACCCGTCGTAGCTATATCCTCGCCCTCAAAACGAACCACTCCATCAGAGGGGGCATCCAGACCGGCCAACAGAGACAGCAAAGTGCTCTTTCCCGCTCCCGATGGACCGGTTATCGCATACATCTTTCCGGATTCGAAATCTGCGTTCACGTCCGAAAGAACGCGAATCTTCGCCGCGCCATATGAGTAATTGACATGGTCCAATTGCAGACAGATAGTCATGATTAGTATCTCCTAACGCATAGAGGAAAGAATGGATTCCGGGGATTTGGCCAGCACTGCGGCGCACGACACGGCAAGCGCGATTGCGATGACCGCGCATCCGAGCAGCAGGATGAGCAGCGTCTGTTCTGGCGGCAGAGCCTCCACCTGCAATGATTCAAGAGGTGCGACTCCCGAATCGTGCAGCAGGAGCGAGGACACGTAACCGGACAATAGGGAGCCCGTTCCCAGCGAGCACAGGGCGGCGACCACAGCCATGAGACCGGTTTCGATCGCGAACTGGGCGATAATCTGCATCTTGCCGATGCCGAGGGCCAGAAGGGTGCCTATCTCATGGATGCGTGAGCGAATCCAGAAGACAAGCGCCATGCCCAATACCAGCACATCGGCCAGGCAGACGGACAACAGCACCATGCGGACCAGATCGCGTACCGTTTCCACCGACTGCAGCACGCCGGAAAGCTGCGCCGAGTCATCGGTGACGCCATACTCGCTTCCGGCGATTTTTTTTGCTTGGGCCATTGCTGCGGAAAGATCCCGCGGATTATCCGAGAGGCACCGGATCGTGCCGACCCGTTCCTCTCCAGTCAGCGCGGAAACCACTTGAGCGCCCGAATAGATGAGATTCTCCGATGCGTCCGATGGCATAGGGCTCTGTGCCTGTACATTGCCAGAGAAGATTCCGGCCACGCGAACGGTGGAATCGCGGCCTTCCTGACTGAGTCGGAAGGTCGATCCCACCGATAGTCCATTCTCACGTGCGAAATCCCGGTGAATCAGTACGTTCCGGCCATTACCTGAAATGTGGTGTCCTTGTTCCAACCGGTACAGGCCGCTTTGGAACTCTTCGGACAACGAGGAGTCAGTGGTGCCCAGCACGCTGACCTGCGTGGATAGGCCGGAATCCAGTCGAGGACCATGTTCGGGGACAACCGGATGCGCGCCATCCACCTGCGCCAGGGTCTTACGTTCGTAAACGGTTTTCCCTACGCCGGGGATGCGTGAGAACCGGCTCGCTTCCTTTGGGCTGACGGGATTCTCGCCGGTGTCGACGGTAAAACCTATTCCCAGGCTTCCGCCGATATCGTCGGACATTTTCTGAAGCGCCGTTGACGCTCCGACCTGAGCCACGAGACTGGTGAAAACCATCAGCATCAACAGTCCGATGATTCCGCTGCGTACCGGTTTACGTACGATTGCCAGCGTGGCACGCTTCCACACGTTCATGCCCGTCATCGGAGCTCCGACAGGCTTCGTGGCGACTTGCGCAGCATCGGTATGCACGATATGGCGACGCATACCAGCATCACCGCCAGCAGGCCGAGCGATACATACAGTACGGCGGTTGTGTCGATCGATACCGTGAGCGAATCCAAGGTACGAACCGACATATTGGACTCAAGATCGCCGCCGACCTGTCCCATGCTGCTCAGTTCCTTCGCCGCGGAGGCGTTCACGGAACGGAGGGCCGAGGTGCCAAGCCATTGGGCCGCTCCCCGTGCGCACAGCCATCCGAGGACCAGGGACGGCAGGCCGATCAGAATCATCTCGGTTAGATATTGGGCGATCAGGGATGGCTTGCCGATGCCGAGGGACACCAATACGCCCATCTCCTGACGTCGGTCGTTCATCCACAGCAAGAGCATGAGGCTGAGGACTATCACTGCCGAGATGGTCACGCCGATCAAAGCGCCGCGCATCATGGAGCGCACACTTCGGGCGGCATTCAGCATGCTCGACGTATATTGGTCATTGCGCGTGATCTGGTAGTTGTTCCAATCCACCGGAAGCTTCTTCGCCGCTTCCATGGTTTTCTCCACGTCGACACCCCTGTCCAGAACGAAAGTGGCATCCTGGTATATTTCCTTGCCGGCCTTGTACTGGTACAGAGTACTTGTAGTGTCCAAATCGGTGTACACAGTGTTGGAGGTGAGTTCCGCGCGGCTGGATACCTTTCTGTCGCTGTCCCCTTTGAATATTCCGACGATGGTGGTTTTGACAGTTGCCGTCGAATGCGACTCATTGTCGGCATCATATGGATTGGCCTTGAGCGTGAGGGTATCGCCGACTTTAAGCCCATTGGTTTTGGCGAGATCCTCATGGACCATCGACATATGCTTATCGGACGCCTTTAGATGACGTCCTTCGACCATGCCGAGCGTGTGGGACGTGAACACATTGAGTTTTGACGAATCGTTTGTGCCTATGACGTTGGCCGTATTGCCGAACTGCTGTTCTTTCTCCGCATCGTAATCATCGCCGCCGGGGACCTTCACCACGCTGGCTCCCACGAGATCGGCGGTGGCGTTCTGCCTGACCATGCACGAGCCAACCCCGGACAGCTTCGAGATTCGTTGCACATCAGCGGGACGAACCATTCCGCCTCCGCGAGGCGTCAGCATGCTGCCTTGCAGGTTACTGGCCAGCACGAATCCGCTGACCGCCTGTTTTTCAATCTGTCCGGCCTCATGTTGAGCTGCCTGAGAAACCGCGGTTGCGGACAGCATACTCGCCGTTATGATGGTCAGCACAATGAACAGCACCGCGGTGCGCACTCGTTTTCTGAGCACATAGCGCGCCGCCCGTGAGATAAAGGTCATTAATACCCCCTGTAAAGCTGGGACCTTCTCGGTAGTGCCCGAAAAGATGTGCACTTTGGACCATGGCCGTCCATGGCACGATGATCAGTTCGCTTCCGCGAGTTTGTCATCGAGCCGGGACCTGTCGAGATAGCGGCGGGTCGACGCTTTCCTCGCGCCGTCTGTGGCGCTCGATGACCGCGGATTCGAAGACCTCGCCCTTGAGCTTGGGCACCTTCAGGCCGAGCCTGCCGGCCTTGGCGGTCAGGCTCCGGTCGTAGTGGCCGGCGCGGTACACCTTCCGCTCCCCGGCGCGCTCGTATCTGGCGGCGTTGGCGATCTCGTCGGCCTGAAGCGCCGGGCATCGCGTTCAATGGTTCGGTGACCTTCTCGGCGACCAGGCGGTCGAGCTTGGTCTCGAGCAGGTTCCGGTCGATCTGTATGATGCTCGAGGGTCTTGCCGACTTTGTCGCGTCCGCGCCGAGCGGATTCCTACACTCTTTGGCGGCCCTGTCCAGATCGGCGGCCGCCGACACGCACGTTCCGCGCGCCATGGCCGTCCTGTGGTCCTCATATGCCCGATAGCCCAGGCGGCCGCCCACGACCACTGCGGTAGACGCGGCCGCCGCCACGCCGCTGAAGCGGCCGGAATGACGGACTGGAACCCGCCATCGTCGGCATACGTCGGTGTATGCGGTCGGCGCGTTGGGCAAACCCATGCCGCACCGGCCGGAGGCTGAGGGGGCCGTTCGACCGGAAAACTCAATGGCCGTAGGATTCCCGGATGCGGGCGTCGGGCCCGGTGGCAATCCGGACTGGAACCCTCATACGAAAAACGGGCTGCCGTGGTCCGCTGGGAACCGCGGCAGCCCGCCATGTGATTCGTTGGAATCGGAAAGCCTTACTTGTTGAGGACCTTCTTCATCAGGTCGGAGGAGGCCTTGGCGAGTGCGAACTGGCCGAAGCCCGGGTCGATGGAGGCGAGGTTGGCGTTGATGATCTGGTTGAAGGTGTCGTTCTTCATGGTGTTTCCTTTCGGACGGCCGCCTGTCTTCTTGCTCTTGTCTTCTTCTGCGTCGCGCGGCTCGTCGCTTCGTTGTTTTCTTGTCTCTGTATCTTCTGTTGTTTTTCTGTTGTGCCTTCACTATAGGCAGGAAAGTATGCGTACGTCATGCCGCAATCGCCATTTCTATTGTAGACTCATCGGTTCATCTTAA
The DNA here is from genome assembly GCF_019129655.1 of Bifidobacterium sp. MSK.17.10. Lineage (NCBI taxonomy): Bacteria > Bacillati > Actinomycetota > Actinomycetes > Bifidobacteriales > Bifidobacteriaceae > Bifidobacterium > Bifidobacterium sp. MSK.17.10. Next base: position 47,006 of record NZ_JAHOJD010000004.1, read on the forward strand.
AGAAAGAATAAAAAACGGTCATATATTCTGTTGCGCAGCCTGCCGCAGCGTAGTTTTGGGTAGATGAAGTGCGATTGTTCTGCCCATTCCGACGGAAAAGTTCATGTTTGCGTCGGAATGGGCGGATGAATTGCGATTGTTCTGCTGGTTTCGATGCAAATGGTAGCTTTATCGTCGTTTCGAGCAGAAAAGTCAACGGTTTTCTGTTGATTTCAACGCTGGCAGCCCGGTTTGCGTCGTTTCAAGCAGAAGAAGTGCGGCTCGTCTGCCGGTCTCAACGCGAACGGCAGACTTTGCGTCGTTTTGAATGGAAAGACCAATGGATTTCTGTCGGTCTCGACGTGGACGGACTCGGCCTTTTTCTGCACCAGTGGGGATTGACCTTCCGTCGGCATCCGGAGCGAAGGCCTATCGCTTCGAACGCTTGCCTACAAGAACCATGGAACAGCCTGCCGACACGCACAGGTTCACTCCGCAGGTCACCGCCGGCAATAGCCGTATGACCGGCTGGTCATAGAAATCGAGGACATCGGGATCCATGAATCCTGAGTACGCCTCGAAAAGCGGATATGGCACGAGTGCCAGTGTCGAACTCGCAAAGAACAATATCCAGATAACGGAGAGGCACAGGATGAAGGCTCTTCGACCTTCTGGACGGATGGTTTTCGAGAATGCGAAAAGAGTCCATGAAAGCACGGCGATTAAAGCTCCGGCGACATACAGCAGACTCGGAATCTCGTCATACATGATTTCGCCTCCTCTCGATTCGGTTGCAGACGATTCGATCTATCGGCAGTATGGGCTGATTATAAGGCGGCGTTGTTTTTTGCGTCAAGAGGTTTTGGCCGCTCATGGCCGATTTGACGTTTCGCCGGAATCGCAAGGCAATGATGCTGCACGGATCTGGCGAGTCTTCGATACCTGCGCATGCCAAGCGAGGGACGATCCATGGGGTGGCAGGGTCGAGGGATCTTCGCAATGCCGTTCTCGCCGCTCGCGAAAACGGTTCGTCATGATTCCGTTCGGCTACAACGCGGACCGAGCGAGCCTGCATTGGAACAACTGGAGCTACTGAAACGGCAAGACCTTCGAAACCGCGATTGCCGACGGCGACGAGGATTCGCCGAAGAAGGAGAAGTATCGGTCAAGGTGGCCGCGGTGAACCTGAAAGCAGTCTAGATTATCCCGATCCACATATTGTCCATTGTGTCCATTTGCCGCATGATGAAAACGGATGGAGGTGGTTGCGATGACCATGATGATGGGTGGCAAAGTCCATAGGACGAGGTCTAAGGCACGGCGCTCTGCTGGCGGAGTTCCCGGAGCGTTCCTGCAAGGGGTGGACGGCACGCGTATCCCGTTGACGCCGGACGACTACAGGCGCGTTAGGGAGTTTCTGCTTGCGGAGCCGGAACGGGCGGTGGCGGATGACGAGCGTATCACGACTGGCGAGGCGGCGCGTATTCTTGGGGTCTCCCAACGCACGCTCACACGCATGCTGGACGCGGGCATGATTCCGTACACCCGCATGGGGGAGCGCAGTTACCGTTTCCTGAGGCTTTCGGATGTGACCGACTACAAGCGCAGGCGCGACGAGGCCACATCCAAGGCGTTGGATGAGATGCGTTCCATCGCCGATGAGGACGGCGCGTACGACATCGACTATTCGGATTACCTGTCCCGGTTCGATAAGTAGAGTGCCCTTATGATTGCGCTGCTTGACGCCAACCTGTTCGTACCTACGTGGATCATCGACCCACTGCTTAGCTTGGCCGAGGCTGGTCTGTGCGAGCCAGCATGGTCTGCGAGGGTCATGGACGAGGCACGCTTGGCCATCATGGAAGTGCGGCATGTGCCCGACGTCCGGGCCCGCGGTTTTCTTGACGCGATCTGCAGGGCCTTTCCGATGGCCATGGCGGAGGATTGGGAGCGGTTTGAACCGGACGTGAATTTGTCGGACCCCAACGACGGGCATGTGGTCGCGGCCGCCCGTCGGGCCGGTGCGGAAACCATCGTTACATTCAACCTCAAGGATTTCCCCGCAGACGAACTTTCCAGGTACGGACTGCACGCTCAATCGCCGGATGTTTTCCTTACCTCCGTGTTCGATGCACATCCAGAAGAAGCGATGGACGCCATGCGCAGACTGGTCAGCTCCAAACGCCATCCGCCGCGTACCATGAGCGAGGAAATCGAGCATTTGCGCGTCTTGCGCCTTCCGCTGTTCGCACGGAGATTGTCCGAAACGGTAGGCTAATCCCCGTCATCTGCAACACTGCGAATCATACGGTAGGCGCAATCAATGCACAATCTGTGAATAATCGCTAATCCATTGGCTCAACACAACCTATTGCCGCCTTGCACCGTGGGATCAAGCAAATCACGAAGAAAAGGCCGTCCGCACGGCAAGATTTCGGTCGTAGGCGATGGATTCGGACGAGCCGTATCCGAGAGGGTGCCAGTACGAATAGGTGGACTCGGACCGGTCATGTCTAGGGGGTCGGAATAGCCCCCTAGACATAGTCCTTTTGCTCCCCCACCTGGACTCGAACCAAGACAAAGGGTTCCAAAGACCCGTGTGCTGCCATTACACCATGGGGGAACGGCGATAAAACCCGAGGTTTTCCGCCAAGTGTCTATTATGCCATATGCGGCCATCACCTGATACCGCGTGTCGGACGCTTTCGCAGGTGATGGCCGCTTCCTCCGGATTCAGTTCAATGCCTTGACCAGCCAACCATGCGTACCGTTGTCGAAAAGCTCGCTGGTGATGCGGTAGCCAAGATGTTCATACATCGCGAAATTCTTATCTTCGGAGTGTACGGCGGCAACATGTCCACCGGCCTTCCGGATGAGACGTTCCGCCTCGGCCAGCACCGTCTTGCCGATACCATGGCCACGTTCGTCGGCGACCACGGCCAAACGACCAATCACCCAACGTCCGGGTTGATCGGCATGGTCGAGATCAGGGTAGAGACGGCATGTCGCCACGGCGCGGCCGTTTCCAAAAGCCAGCAGATGCGTGGCTCGGCCCGGCTCATCCCATTCGTCGAATTCCGGACGATAATCCTTCTCCACGACGAACACCGCCGTGCGGATGCCGCGCGCCTCGTCCGTCATCATGTCGTATTCGCGGATCTCCATATGATCCGACACTACAGTCGGGCGGGGAAGAGAGATGAATGGAAGTTATGTGGCGTCGTGTTCGACGATGGCACTGTTGTCGAACGCACGCCGAACAACGCACGCCAAACGCACGTAGGCGGATGTATGACAGCCAGCGCACGTGATAGGGTACACCCGTGAACGAAAAAGAGAAGGACTCCGACACACGCATATACGCTTTGGACGGGCTCAGAGGACTCGCGGCCCTGGCAGTGGTCGCATACCATTACACGGGAGGCACCCTCCGCCAACTATTGCCAGGCGCCCAATTCGTCACCCTATTCTTCATTCTCAGCGGACTTGTACTTTCCATCGTTCCGCTACGCGTCGGAATCGACACATACAACTGGCCTCGCTACCAGCTGCGTCGCATCGCCAGACTCGCCATCCCCACCTGCACGGCAATCGGGATCTGCTGTATCGTCTCCACAATCGCCATGCACATGGGGTGGAAAGCGGAAGAATACGCAAACGCGTTCAGCACATCCTCGCCATCAGTCTGGCTACACAATCTGCTCACCCAACTCGACATGCTTTCAATGACCACCGCCGGCACCAGAGTGGACGGTTCCACATTGGCAATGGTCGACCTGCCATCATGGAGCATGTGCTGGGAATTGCTTTTCAGCCTCGCCCTGCCCGTATACGTCATCATCGCCACCGACATGCGATTCGTGGCACCCATTGCGCTCGTATGCGTGCTGTTGTCGGAGTGGACGCAGTGGCCGCCGTTGCGTCACATGGCCATGTTCGCGCTTGGCGTCGCGTTGGCGAAACGGCTTACGGACAACGGGCGCGAGACGATGCGCGACGTCGTTGCCGTACCGCTCGCCCTGTGTGGCATCGTCTTGGTTTGCCAAAGCGGTTTCGGTTTGCTGCCTGGTATTGTCGCCCAACCTTTGGCCGTGTGCGGATGCCTGATATTGGTGGTGTTCGCACTTACCTGCAACGTGGTATCCGACCTGCTTTCCACGCCACCTGTCCGTTGGCTGGGGCGCATTTCATTCAGCCTGTATCTGACCCATCTTCCCGTCCGCGACTGGATTGTGCCGTACATTCCCGTACAGGGTCTATTGCGCCCGATGGTTTTGTTTGCATTGTGCCTTCTGGTGGCGGAGGCGTTCTATCTTGCCGTGGAACGGCCTGCTACCAGACTGTCAAGGAGGCTGGGAAAGGCGAAAAGGGAAGCCTGATGTATTCCGCTTGCGCATGGTGCTTTAGGCGGAATCGCCGGTTTGCATGAATGGCGATTGAGCGACCGGTATACGCTTCCTGCGAGGACATGTTCGGCATGTTCCGCGGCAAGGCGTGCATTCGGAAACTGATCCGCGGAAACATGTCCGGCCACGGCAAGTCAGTCGCCATCACTTTGGAACATGGCATCCACGGAAGCGCGTACCTGCCCGGTGTCCTGTCGTGGCCCGTCAAATACCATCAGGGAGATGGAGTTGGTACGTAGTTCACTCAGCGAGCTCAGCAACGGACGCACCGCCGCGGTGCTGCCCAAAGCGACCGTGCGCCCGTCATCATCAAACGGAACAGGACATCCTACATGTTTATGAGTATCAACAGCTATCAGAATCTCTTCGACCGTCTTGAGGATAAGTTCGATGCTTGCCTCGCCGACGCCCGCATAGCCGAGAACGATGGACGCCGCAACAGGCATGGACTCTGATCCGACGCAGACGGTATTCGTGGCATGTCAATTGAATTATGATTCCCTTAGTTTCAGATTCGAAGGAATCGTCTGGAGCGATTTCCACGACGGTTCGGTCGGCATTCCCGCCTTCGTGCGCGAAGGACAGAACGTCCACATCAAAGCAACAGTGGACAAATACAATCCCGACAGCGGCTTTCCCGCATATCGATGGGTTCCGTGTTTTTCCGAAGGCTCAGGACTTTCGGAAAAACACGGAACCCATTTTTCCATTTCACGAGACTTTTGGCCGACATGTGGAATACCAGCCTGGAAACGCGCCGAACCATGTAATATCGCTTGCGGACACGGGGGCCATTATGGCTGAGAGGAAGCGACCGCTTCAACCGTATGAACGTATACCGGATAATGCCGGCGCACGGACGTCTCTCTACTTCCCGTGCCTTTGCATAAGAGAAAGGCACATACCTTTATGACTGAAGAAAACCAGTCTTCCGCAGTTCGCAAACCCAACGTCAAATGGCGTGTGGTCGACATCGTCGTGGCCGCGATCGTTGCCGTCGCATCCGGCGTGATCTTCTGGGCCTGGGACTTCATCTACGCCGTCCCGACCGCCCTGTTCGACAGCCTCACCCCGGGACTGGGCGGACTCTTCCATTTCATGTGGCTGTTCGCCGGCCCGCTCGTGGCCATCATCATCCGCAAGCCCGGCGCGGCCTTCTTCGGCGAAACCATCGCCGCGGTCATCGAAACGCTGCTGGGCAATCCATTCGGCGTGGCGCACGCACTGCTGATCGGCATGGCCCAAGGACTCGGCGCCGAAATCGGCTTCGCGGTCTTCGTATACCGCAAGTGGAACCTGCTCACCGTGACCCTGGCCGGCGCGTTGACCGGCCTATCCAATGGCCTGTACGAATGGGTCGTCACCGCCGGCTGGTCGACACTGCAAGGCGTCGTGTTCACCGTCTGCTGCGTCATCTCCGGAGCCGTATTCGGCGGAGCGCTCATGTGGTTCGTACAAAAGGCGCTCGCCAAAACCGGCGTGCTCGACCGCTTCGAATCCGGCAAGGCCGACGTCGTGGCCTGAACCACGCAACTCACAATCCAACAACAAACATAGAAAACATGCCGGCCGTCCGCCGGCGTATCCAAGAAAAGAGAAAATCATGACCAACCACGTTCCAGAAGCAACGAAACCCGCCAGCGGAGACTACGCTTGGCTGGGCGCGGAAGCCGGCTCCGTCGCCGACCTCATGTACATGCTCAACACCGAGGACTGGTACGACGCCATCAACTCGCGTTTCGTCAGCGAGCTGCTTGACGACACCTTGCCGGAATCCATCCTCAAGGCGTATCTGATTCAGGACTTCAAGTTCTATAACAACGGCATGATGGCACGTCTCATCAAACTCGCTCCACGTCAGGAGACCAAGGACATGCTCGCGGCGCAATCGCAGTGGTTCGCCGACAACGAGGCCACCTACTTCGAGCACTTCCTCGAGGCCTATCACGTCGGCCAGGAGGAATACGACGCGACCGAACCGACCCCGGCCAACAAGGAGTACGGCGCATACCTCGACAGCCTGTCCGACAAGAGCTGGCCGGAACTGATCACCGCGATCTGCTGCATGGAATGGCTGTACCTCGCATGGGCCAAGCGCACCGTCGATGCCGACGTCATCCAGCAGGTGCCGGTGCACAAGGGCTGGGTCGACCTGCATGAAGGCGCGCACTTCCGCAAGTGGGTCGGCGACCTCATCTCCCTGGTCAACGAATACTGCTCCATCGATGGTCCGGAAGCCGAAGTGTTCCGCACCATCGTGCATCTGGAGCGCCGCTTCTTCGACGACTCCTACCCGCAGGAGTGAGCCTGCGATCCACGACCGCATAAGCCATGAGCCTGGCGCGTACGATCGATGTCGTACACGCCAGGCTCATTTGTTGCGGTTCCGTCCGGAGCCCGATTTCCTCGTGCGCGGCTGCCGCGCGAGGGCGGCCCGTCTACAGCGAGATCCCGTCGATGCGGCGGAGCTCCTCGTCGCTGAACGAAGTGTTCCTAAGCGCACCGATATTGTCGATCAGCTGCTGTGGACGGGACGCTCCGACCAGCACCGAAGCCACCATGCCGTCGTGCAGCAGCCAAGCCAGTGACATTTCGGCGAGCGTCTGTCCACGCTCGGCGGCCAGATCGTTCAGGTCGCGAATCTGCTGAAGCCGTTCCGGCGTCAACGCGCTCTGCTGCAGGAATCGTCCGTCATGTGCGATTCTGCTGTCCGCCGGAACGCCGTTCAGATACCGGTTGGTCAACAGTCCCTGGGCGAGCGGGGAGAAAGTGATAAGGCCTTTGCCAAGACGGTGCGCGGTCTCCTTGAGCCCATTGCGTTCCACGGTGCGGTCGAAGATGTTGTAACGGTTCTGGTTGATGATGAACGGCACATGCATCTCATCCAAAATGGCGGTGGCCTTCTCGAGTGTGGGGCCATCATAATTGGACAGGCCCACATACAGCGCCTTGCCGCTGTTCACGGCCGTGGCGAGCGCGCCCATGGTCTCTTCGAGTGGTGTGGATGGATCCATGTGGTGGTGGTAGAAGATGTCCACGTAGTCGAGGTTGAGGCGTTTGAGGCTTTGGTCGAGTGAGGCGAGCAGGTATTTGCGGCTGCCGAGGTCGCCGTAGGGGCCGGTCCACATTTCGTAGCCGGCTTTGGTGCTGATGATGAGTTCGTCGCGGTGGTGGTGGAAGTATTCGTGCAGGAGTCGTCCGCAGTTTTTTTCGGCCGATCCGGGTTCGGGGCCGTAGTTGTTGGCCAGGTCGAAGTGGGTGATGCCGTTGTCGAATGCGGTGAACACGATGCGGCGCATGGTGTCGTATGGGGTGGTGTCGCCGAAGTTGTGCCAGAAGCCGAGGGATATGGCCGGCAGTTTGAGGCCGCTTTCGCCGGCATGGTTGTAGGTCATGCTGTCGTATCGGTTTGGCGATGGCGTATAGACGGTGGTCGGTTCGAGCATGTTTTCTCCTTTGAATATGCTGCTCATGTCGTATCCGCAATCAACATACACGTCCGTTTGTCGTGCCGCAACATTGCGCAATACAATAAGGCGCATCGCGGTATTCGATGCGGTGGTAGGAGAGTGGCCCATGCGTGTGGAACATGGATTCGGTCCGGTTTGGGATGCCGGATCGCGCGTGTTGGTGTTGGGTTCCGTGCCAAGTCCGAAGTCGCGTGAGATGCGGTTTTATTATGGTCATCCGCGCAATCGTTTCTGGCCGGTCATGGCGGCTGTTTTCCATGATGATGGTTGTCTGCGCGAGTGCCGGGACCCGGACCAGATTGTGGGGTTGCGTAGGGATTTCGCTTTGCGTCACCATATGGCGTTATGGGATGTGATTGAGTCGTACGACATCGATGGAGCGAGCGATGCCAGTATCCGTAATGCGGTGCCCAATGATCTTTCCCCGATAATCATGCGATCGAAAATCGCCCATGTCTTCACCACTGGCGCGAAAGCCGCGCAACTGTACCGTAAGCTCTGCGTTCCGCTGCTTCGGGCGCATGGATTGGACGGCATGCCGATGACGCAGCTGCCATCCACCAGTCCGGCGAACGCCAAAGCCGACCTGCCCGGACTCGTCGAAGCGTACGGATGCGTCGCACGCTCCGTTTCGCAGGCGTCGTAAGGCGTTTCCGACGGCTGCGGCATTGTCCGAACCCTATTTATACAATCACGGTTGCGTTGAAATCCGAAGCGTCCTCCACTAATCCGTCTGGAATGGACGTTTCCCGCGAAAACCAGCAAAACGGAAGGCGAAAGATGGCACTGAGCGCCGCAATCATCCTTGCCGCGGGCGAAGGCACCCGCATGCGTTCCAACAAACCGAAGGTGCTGCACACCTTGGCCGGCAAAACGTTCCTGAACCGTGTCATGGACTCCGTGGCGGCCCTTGACCCCGATACGCTCGCCGTGGTGGTCCACTACCAGGCCGAACGCGTCGCCGAAGCCGCACGCTCCTACAACGAGCACGTCACCATCGTCGAACAGGACGACATCCCCGGAACCGGCCGCGCCGTGCAATGCGCGATGGCGCAGCTCACGCAGAAGGACGATCTGGACGGCGCCGTGCTGATCGCCGCATCCGACATGCCGCTGCTCAACACCGACACGCTCGACCAGCTGCTCGCCTTCCACGAGAAAAGCGGCAACGGCGCGACCGTGCTCACCACCATCCTCGACGATCCGACCGGCTACGGCCGCATCATCCGCGACAGCGAAGGCAACGTGCTGCGCATCGTCGAACAAAAGGACGCCAACAGCAGCGAACTCGCCGTACGCGAAGTGAACACCTCCGTATACGTGTTCGACGCCAAACTGCTCGCCGAAGCCATCGCCAACCTCAAATCCAACAACGCGCAGGGCGAATTCTACCTGACCGACGCGCTCGAAGCCGCCAAAGCCAACGGAGCCGTCGGCGCTTTCGCCGCCCCCGACCCGCTAAGCGTGGAAGGCGTCAACGACCGCGTGCAGCTCGCCGCGCTCGCCAAGGCGCACAACAAGCGCGTGTGCGAGCATTGGATGCGCGAAGGCGTCACCATCCTCGACCCGGACACCACGTGGATCGAGGACGACGTGCAGATCGCACGCGACGCGGTGATCCTGCCCGGCTGCTTCCTCCAAGGCCATACGGTGATCGGCGAAGCCGCCGAAGTCGGCCCGTACACCACGCTGATCGGCGCCACCATCGACGCCGAAGCGCATGTGGAACGCTCCCGCGTGCAGGAGACGCACATCGGCCGCGCCGCCAACATCGGCCCGTGGACGTATCTGCGTCCGGGCAACGAGCTCGGCGAGGGAAGCAAGGCCGGCGCGTTCGTGGAAATGAAGAAGGCGCACATCGGCAACGGCACGAAGGTGCCGCACCTGAGCTATGTCGGCGACGCCGACCTGGGCGAGCACACCAACATCGGCGGCGGCACCATCACCGCCAACTATGACGGCGTGCACAAGCACCACACCACCATCGGATCGAACGTGCACGTCGGCGCGGGCAACCTGTTCGTCGCCCCCGTCACCGTCGGCGACGGCGTCACCACCGGAGCCGGCTCCGTGGTCCGCCACGACGTCCCGTCCGACTCCATGGTCTATTCCGAAAACACGCAACACATAGTAGAGGGCTGGAAGCCCGAATGGGAGCGCTGAACATGCCTGCATTGCAAGATTCCATCGACGCCATCCGCATCGCCGCAGCCGCGGCCGACCGCATGAAGGCCACCGACATCGTGGCGTTCGACGTTACCGAACCATTGGCCATCACCGACGCGATGCTCATCGCCAGCGCCTCGAACGAACGCCAGGTGCTCGCCGTCGCCGAGGAAATCGAGAAGGACCTGTACCTCAAGGCCGGCAAACGCCAGCCGCGCTCCCGCGAAGGCCTGACCGAAGGCCAGTGGGTGCTGCTCGACTACGGTGATTTCGTCATCCACGTCATGCACCAGGAATCCCGCGAATACTACCGTCTCGAACGGTTGTGGAAGGACTGCCCGAGCATCGACCTGCAGCTCGAACACGCCGAGGACGAGCAGAAGCCGACGGCTTCCAGCGAAGCGTGATTTTTCATCCATCATCGAAACGTGCCTTCCCGAAAATCATGCGGAAGGCACGTTTTGGTATGCGCCGTCCCAGCAATCCGAATACGACGGCAGACAGGCAATAAATCGGAAAGACAACCGGCAGATAGGTGAGAGGCATGCCCAGAAACGTCGAACTCGACCATGATGAGACCATGACGCCACACGTGCGTTCCATCACACTGGTGCGTCACGGACGCACCGCATACAACGCGCAGCACAGGCTGCAGGGACAGATCGACATTCCGCTCGACGAAGTGGGCATGTGGCAGGTACGCCAGACCGCGTCCGCATTGCGTGAACTGTACGTGGACCGTCATCCCGAAGCGGCATGCCAGCTGGTCGTCTGCTCCGATCTCAAACGCGCGGCCGCCACCGCCCACGCGTTCGCCGACCCGCTCGGACTCGACGTGCATCCCGACGTCCGCGTGCGCGAACGCAGCTTCGGCGATTGGGAAGGCATCGCCGTCGAAGAGCTCGCCAAACGGTTCCCCGAGGATTATCTGTCATGGGCCCAGTTCCGCGGCGGCGAGCTCAAATATGGCGCAGAACCGAAGCAGAACGTCGGCAGGCGTGGCGTCGAGGCGTTGAACGATTGGGCGTCGAAGGCCGGCTCCGATACCGACCTGTACGTGTTCTCGCATGGCGCCTGGATCTCGCAGACGTTGCAGACGCTGCTGGGATTGAGCGAAGTGCATGGCGATTTCGCCGACATTCTGTCGATGCGCAACGCGCATTGGGTGCGGCTGGCGCCGTTGGAACTACAGGGCGCGCTGCGGTGGCGTCTGGTCGACTACAACCATGGTCCGGCGATCGCCGACACCGAGCAGTGGGAGCATCCGCAGCTATAGCCGCCGACGAAAACGGGGGATGACGCGCGTCCCGTTCCCAAGTTTTTTCCAAGCTTTTCACAGAATCGCAAGTTTTTTCAAAGCGTAATCGGCTACCGTCATGCTCTGTGAAGAATTTTTTCAAGGGCATATCGTTTTCATCGATTTTCGCGGGCGCGCTTGCCGCGGTGACCTCGTTCCTGCTGTCCGCAAAAATCGGCATCGCGGGATCGGTGATTGGCGTCGCCGCCGGTTCCATCGTCTCGGCCGTTGCGACGCAGGTGTACAAGAACGTGCTCAAGGCGTCGGGGGAGAAGCTGCAAAACGCCGTACCGTTCGTGACCAACGACAAGGACGGTACGGACGGTGCCGGCAAGAGCGGCGATGACGCCACCACGGTGATCGCTCCCGCCGAATCCGAGGGCGAGCAGACCAAGACGCTGTCCGCGGAGGAATCCGATGAGACCACGGTCATGACATCCGTGGACGGGGATACGACCACGGCGATGCCCGCAACGTCAGGCCGTGTCATCTCCTCCGCGCAGGCCGGAGGACGCGAATCGAACATGCTTCCGGACAATGCCGGCGGAAGTATCCAGCATGCTGGACGCCGGGCGTCGTTTGACGCTTGGCTGCATGGCAAGCGTGCGCCGATCGTCATCGCGATCGTCAGCGCGCTTATCGGCGTGGCCGTGAGCGCCGGACTGATCCTCGCGTTCACGGGCGGACATGGAACCGATACCGTGGTGCGTGACATGGTCAACAGCAAGCAGACGCCGTCGGATGACAATGCCGGCGATTCCACCTACGGCAGCGGAAACAACGGCACGCAGGACAATATGCAGAACCAGTCCGGCACGACGGACACCGATAAGGATTCCACCACGAACTCCGACAGGAACAACGGCAAGGACACCGGGAAGAAGACGGATTCCACAACCGGCGGCACCGGGACGTCCACCGACGGCTCGGACTCGTCCACCGACACCGGAGACGATTCGAACAAGACGGATTCGTCCACGGACTCCACTACGCCATCCGACGGATCGACGTCAGGCACCAACAATTCGGGACAGTCGGGCGCGGGGACGACCACCACGCCGAATGGTTCGGCATCCACGAACCAGAATCCGACGCCGAACGGTTCGAATCCCAATGGCACGTCATCCGGCACGTCAGGCAATGGGACGGACACTTCGAAATAGCCTATGAGGCATGTGTCTGGGGCTTTCCTCGACCACGTGCCCGACACGCCGCGAATTGCATGATTCTGCTCTGTGTTGTATCTTATACAAGGTTTGCAGAGCAGACATTGGGGCTATGGCGCAGCTGGTAGCGCATCTCCATGGCATGGAGAGGGTCAGGGGTTCGAATCCCCTTAGCTCCACGATTGGAAGGCTTCCGGAGAGATTCGGAAGCCTTTTTCTTTACCGTTTCCCGTCGGCTTCCGGGCAATCCGCTGATCGGATGCGAAAACCAAGAAAGCGAGAACCATGATCGACGAAGTACTGTTCCTGCGCCACGGACGCACCGCATACAATCTCGCCAGACGGCTGCAAGGACAAATCGACATTCCCCTCGACATCGTCGGACGGTGGCAGGCGGACCAAAGCGCGTACGAACTCGCCAAAACCTACTATTGGGCGAAAGTCGCGCATCTCGCCGAACATAACGACCAGCTCGCGCAACCCGCATACGGCAACGCCCATCTGGCCGACGTCGACGAAATCAACAACGCGCCCGCCGCGGCCCGCCGCATGCTCGTCGTCTCATCGGATCTGTTCCGCGCGCAGCAGACCGCGCACGCCTTCGCCGACCTCATGGGGCTGGACGTGGAACTCGACCCGCGTCTGCGCGAACGCAGCTTCGGCGAATGGGAGGGCATGACCCGCGAGGAGATCTGCGAGCATTACGCCGACGACTACCATTCCTGGCGCGCCCACACGGGAGGCGAAACCAAGCATGGCGTGGAAAGCCGCATCCATACGGGCCGACGCGGCGCGGAAGCCGTGCGCGACATCGTCGCCAAACACCATGACGAGACAATGCCTACCACATTGCTTTTCGTCGGCCACGGCTCATGGATCGTGGCCACCGTGGCGGTGCTGCTCGACATGGACCCCGACGATCTCAACAACGTCGGCGCGATGCGCAACGCCTTCTGGACGCGCATGACCCCGCACACCGACCCCAGGAACGCGGACCGTCCCACTTGGAAGCTTGAGGAATTCAACCAAGGCCCCGCCATCGCATCATTCGCCGACTGGGAGAACGGTCCCGAATCGTTGCGCGCGCCCGGCATGCCGCTGTGGAAGCCGATCATCCAATAAGCATCCAATACACGGCGCCGAAACATCATCCAAAGTGAACTCTTGATGAAATCACCGCCGTCCGTACGGCAAATTCTCACGGTGGGACTATCCTTAATGAGGTTGTTTGCCCGACCATGCGGCGAGCCGGGAATCCGGCGATCGTTCCGCATGCGGATCGGGCTTCCGTACAGCGATAGAACGTTGGAAAGCGCGAAAGGCGGGTGAGAGACATGTTGAGAATGTTCAGAACGATTAACGGCCAGGTGGAGCAAATCCAAAAACCGGAGAACGGCTCCTGGTTATGTCTCTCGGCGCCCACCGACGTGGAGCTCGCCAACGTGTCCATGGAAACCGGCATCGACCTGGCCGACCTGCGCGCCCCTCTGGATGACGAGGAACGCTCGCGCGTCGACGTCGAGGACGACTACACGATGATCATCGTGGACATTCCTACCGTGGAGGAACGCGGCGGCCGCGACTGGTACGAGACCATCCCGTTGTCGATCATCATCACCCAGTCCGCCATCATCACCGTCTGCATGCAGGACACGCCCGTGCTGCACCCGTTCATGGAAGGCACCATCCGCGGCTTCAACACATACATGAAGACCCGGTTCATCCTGCAGATCCTGTACCGCAACGCCACCATGTACCTGCGTTACCTGCGCATCATCGACCGCGAAAGCGACAAGCTCGAACTGAAGCTGCGCCACTCCATGCAAAACCGAGAGATCCTCATGCTGCTGGAACTGAGCAAGACATTGGTCTACTTCACCACATCCCTCAAATCGAACGAAATCGTCATGGAGAAGCTGACCACGCTGCCGCGGCTCAAGCAGTATCCGGAGGACGAGGACCTGCTCGACGACGTCATCACGGAAAACAAGCAGGCAATCGAGATGGCCAACATCTACAGCGGCGTTCTCGCCAACATGACCGACGCGTTCGCATCGATCGTGTCGAACAACCTGAACAACGTGATGCGCATCTTCACCATCATCTCCATCACCCTGTCGATTCCGACCCTGATCTTCTCCATGTACGGCATGAACTTCCAGGAAGGCATGCTCGGCATGCCCCTCACGGACAAGCCATGGGGCTTCGCGGTGATCATCGGCATCTCACTGGTCCTTTCGGCGATCGTCACCTGGTTCCTCACCCGGTCGCGCATGTTCAAGTGACGTCCATGATGGGAAAAGCGCGATACGTGGCCGCGGCGGCATGCGCGGCATTACTTGCGGCCGGCGCCGGCGCGTGCGGCACATCGGTTTCCGTGGTGACCGAAGGCGCGGCGCAGGGGCCGACGATCGCGATAGGAGTGGCCGCCGACCAGCCGGGGCTCGGATACCTGCATGGAGGCGAATACTCCGGCTTCGACATCGACGTGGCCAAATACGTGGCGAAAACCCTCGGATACGCGGAAAAGCAGATCGTGTTCAAACAGCTGTCCCCGGCCATGCGAGCCTCCGCGCTCACCGACGGCACGGTGGACATGGTCGTGGATTCCTTCTCCATGGACGGGACCCACGATGGTGAGGCCGACGTCGCCGGACCATATCTGACGGTCCGGGAGGCGCTGCTCATCCGCTCCGACAGCGCATCCGAAATCACCGGGACCGACAGCCTGTCCGATAAAACCGTATGCGCGGTCGCTGGAAGCGCGGCGGACGACAACATCCGCAACCGCACGAAAAACATCCGCACGACGGTGGCGGAACGCGACACGTATCCGCAATGCATGACGGCGCTGATGATCGGCGAGGCCGACGCCGTCGCCGCCGACGACGCGATCGCGGCCGGACTGGCGTCGAACAACACAGGCGACCATCTGAAGATCGTCGACGTTCCCGACGCCACCTGGTCCTACGGCATCGCCGTCAAATCAGGACAGGACGAGCTGGTCGGGCAAATCGACGCCGCATTGCGCGCCATGGTCAAGGACGGCTCGTGGCAGAAGGCCGCGGCCGACATGGGCAAGTCGATCGGATACACGCCCGACGCGTCCATGAATCCGCCGAAGGCAACGGCCAAGGCCCCGTCCTCCGGCACGTCCGCGGCATCGGAAAAATAACGGCGGCGCACGTGCCTGAATAGTGGTTGATTCCTTGCGAAGTGTCCAGTTGCGCGGCTAATTTCATGCATTATGAGTGACACTGAGAAAAGCGCGCAGGCGCAACCGAACGAATCCGTCGAACCGTCGTTCCGCTACAACGCGAAGCTGGCGCAGGGCATCGAAGAGAAATGGCAGAAGATCTGGGATGACGAAGGCACCTTCTGGGCCGCCAACGTCAATGGCGACCTGAAGGACGGCAAGGGCCATAACGCAGAAGGCCGCCCGTCCTACTTCGCGATGGACATGTTCCCGTACCCGTCCGGCAAGGGCCTGCACGTCGGCCACCCGCTGGGCTACCTCGCCACCGACGTGGTCAGCCGCTACCACCGCATGAAGGGCGAGAACGTGCTGCACGCCATGGGCTACGACGCCTTCGGCCTGCCGGCCGAGCAGTACGCCGTGCAGACCGGCCAGCATCCGCGCATCACCACCGAACAGAACATCGCCAACATGCGCCGCCAGCTGCACCGCATGGGCCTGAGCTTCGACAACCGTCGTTCCTTCGCCACCATCGACCCCGGCTACGTGCGTTGGACCCAGTGGATCTTCTCCCGCATCTACGACGCCTGGTACGACAAGGACGCCACCAACCCGTCCGGCTCCAAGGGCTGTGCCCGCCCGATCAGCACGCTCGTCGAACAGTTCGAATCCGGCAAGCGCGCCATCCCGGGCTTCGAAGGCAAGGCCTGGGCCGACCTGAGCGAAGCCGAGCAGGCCGACGTGCTCAACGACTTCCGTCTGGCCTACATCTCCAAGTCCCCGGTCAACTGGTGCCCGGGCCTGGGCACCGTGCTCGCCAACGAGGAGGTCACCGCCGAAGGCAAGTCCGAACGCGGCAACTTCCCGGTGTTCCAGCGCGAACTGCGCCAGTGGTCCATGCGCATCACCGCATACGGCCACCGTCTGATCGAAGACCTCGACACCATCGACTGGCCTGAGAAGGTCAAGCTCATGCAGCGCAACTGGATCGGCGAATCCCACGGCGCTTCCGTGCATTTCGACGTCGAGACCCCGAACGGCGTCAAGGACATGGAGATCTACACCACCCGTCCCGACACCCTCTTCGGCACCACCTTCGCAGTCGTCTCCCCGGAACACCACCTGCTTGAGAACGTGCCTGCCGAATGGCCGGCGGAAACCCCCGAGGATTGGGAGGGCGGCTACGCCACCCCGGTCGAGGCCGTGAAGGCGTACCGTCTGGCCGCCGAAGCCAAGACCGCCAAGGACCGCGTGGACGAGGCGGGCGAGAAGACCGGCCTGTTCACCGGCCTGTACGCCATCAACCCGATCACCGGCGCTAAGCTGCCGCTGTTCACCGCCGACTACGTGCTCATGGACTACGGCACCGGCGCGATCATGGCAGTGCCGGGCGGCGACCAGCGCGATTACGATTTCGCCGTCAAGTTCGGCCTGCCGGTCATCTACACTGTCAAGCCGCTGCCGGAATCCGGCGATGACCTCGCCAACTATGAAGGCAAGGCGCCGTTCGTCTCCCATGACGGCATCGTCATCAACTCCTCCATCGACGCGACCAAGGCCAAGGGCGATTCCTTGAGCCTCGACGGCCTGCGCGTGGACGAGGCCATCGACAAGGTCAACGCCTGGCTCGAATCCGCCGGCGTCGGCAAGGGCACCGTCAGCTACCGTCTGCGCGACTGGCTGTTCAGCCGTCAGCGCTACTGGGGCGAGCCGTTCCCGATCGTCTACGGCGAGGACGGCGCCCCGCACCTGCTTCCCGACGAGCAGCTGCCGATCAACCTGCCGGACGTGCCGGACTACAGCCCGAAGACCTTCGACCCGGAGGACGCCGAATCCAACCCGGAGGCTCCGCTGAGCCGCAACGAGGACTGGGTCAAGGTCGAGCTCGACTTGGGCGACGGCAAGAAGACCTACTACCGCGACACCAACACCATGCCGAATTGGGCCGGCTCCTGCTGGTACTACATGCGTTACCTCGACCCGACCGACACCAAGCACATGGTGGAGAAGGACGAGTTCGACTACTGGATGGGTCCGGACCACAACAAGACCGCCGGCAAGTCCGGCGGCGTGGACCTGTACATCGGCGGCGTCGAACACGCCGTGCTGCACCTGCTGTACTCCCGCTTCTGGCACAAGGTGCTGTTCGACCTCGGCTACGTCGACTCCATGGAACCGTTCCACAAGCTGTTCAACCAGGGCATGATCCAGGCATACGCCTACACCGACGACCGCGGCCAGTACGTGCCGGCCGCCGAAGTGGTGGAAGGTCCCGCCGACGCCAACGGCGAGCCGACGTTCACATGGAACGGCCAGCATGCCAACCGCGAGTTCGGCAAGATGGGCAAGAGCCTGAAGAACATCATCACGCCTGACGACATGTATGAGAACTACGGCGCGGACACCTTCCGCCTGTACGAGATGGGCATGGGCCCGCTGGCCGAATCCCGTCCATGGAACACCCGCAACGTGGTCGGCTCCATGCGTTTCCTGCAGCGCCTGTGGCGTAACGTCATCGACGAGACCACCGGCGAGGTGCGCGTCACCGACGGCGAGCTTGACACGAAGACGCTGAAGCTGCTCAACAACACGATCGCCGACGTGACCGTCGAGATGGAGGCCATGCGTCCGAACACGGCCATCGCCAAGCTCATCGTGCTCAACAACCATCTGACCAGCCTCGACGCCGTGCCGCGCGCCGCCGTCGAACCGCTGATCCTGATGCTCTCTCCGATCGCCCCGCACATCTGCGAGGAACTGTGGAGCAAGCTCGGCCACACCGAATCCCTGGCGCACGCCGACTGGCCGAAGGCCGACGAACGTTACGTCGGACAGGATTCCGTCACCGCGGTCGTGCAGATCAAGGGCAAGGTGCGCGCCAAGCTCGAGGTCTCCCCGGACATCGATCCGAAGGAGCTGGAGAAGATGGCGCTCGAAGCCGTCGCCGACCGACTGGGCGGCAAGGAGCCACGCAAGGTCATCGTCAAGGCTCCGAAGATCGTCTCCATCGTTCCCGCGGAATGATCTTCTGACGAGACGGCCCGCATAAGAGGACGCGGGTTCTTCCGCACCATGGCGACACGCCAGGAATGTGGATAACCCGCGTTCTCCGACCACAGGAGCCGTTTCGGCTGGACAGTATGCCCATGCATCCTCCAATGTTGGATGCATGGGCATATTTGCATTTCGCGGCACTCACCCCATCCGTGCCATCCACACGGCGGACGGCGGCACTGGCATGCCGGCCGCCACGAAGCGGCTGCGGGGATTGGGCATGCCCGAAAAACCGTCCCGACCCAACAGCCTTACGGCCATGGAGGCGCAATCGGACGAACCGTCCGCATCACACGAACCCGCACGACCGATGCCGCAGCGGAAGACGCATGACGCGAAACCGACCTTGGCGGAGCTCGCCGGCGTCCGGCCGACGGACAAACCCGACGAGGGGGAGCGGCCGAAACGCGACAGGCCACGATTGGCGTTCCGCCCGTTCCACGCGCTCATGGCGATCCTCACTTTGTCGTGCGCGCTGTGCGCGAGCCTGACCATGCTCGTCCAACAGACGATCCACTACAGCGAACTGCAGCATTCGCGGTCGCAGATACGCTCACAGGCCCAACAGCAGCCGCAACAGGCCCCGCAAACGGAACAAACGCCGGCACCGCAAGAAAACGGGCCGACGCAGGACGCGTCCACACCGGACAGCCATGACGGGCAAGACGGAGCGCAGCAATCGAACCAGCTTGACCTCAACACCGCAGACCTAGGCGAATTGCAGACCCTCAAAGGCGTCGGACCGGTCACCGCGCAGCGCATCCTCGACTATCGAACGCAGATAGGACGGTTCGACAACGTCGACCAGCTTCTGGAAGTCAAGGGCATCGGTTCGAAGACTCTGGCGAAATTCCGCGACCAAGTGTGCGTGAGATGACGGGCACACGCGATTGGCTGACCAGGGAGCGCGGGAGCCGAGACTGGAGACTGCTGCCGGCCGCAATATGCGGTTGGGCGGCCAGTCTGGCCGCGCACGCCGGCTTCGCATATTGCATGTCGCATGACGGCATGCTCGGCGCTTTGCCGGCCGTTCTCACCTGCATGATACCGCTGGCGGTCCTGGCGGGACTGCCCTTCCCACGATTGCCGGCGTCCGTTCGACGACGGATAACGCTCTGGCATGCGAGCGTCACGGTCTGCGCGATCGCTGCGATGGTTTGCGCGGCAAGCGCGTTGACCTATGATTTGCTGCAATGGCGCGACCCGGCTTCTCGGGCGGCCGCGGAAGGCGACGCTTCCGTCGTCGTCACGGCGCGCGCCACCTCGCCGACCGTCATCTCCGACAGACGGTCGAACGACTGCCGTGCCGACGCGCGCATCACATCGGTCACCATCGACGGCGTACGGCAAACCAGTTCGGCACGAGCGCGTATATACGCGGACCGGCCTGAATGCGGCAAACTCAAACAGGACGGCACCTACAAGATCGCGGGTCGCATCTCCGAAGCGCGATACGGTGCCATGCCGTTGTGGCTGACCGACGTCACGACAGTCGAACACGTCAGGCCGCCAAACCTGCCGATGCGCGCCATCGGCATGATGCAGGAGGCGTTCTTCGTCCAAACCGCACGTCTTTCCGACCAAGGGAAAGTGCTCGTCCCCGGACTGACATTGGGTGTTCTCGGACAGGACTACGTGCCGGCCGAAGGCGATGGCGCCGACATCGATTCCACATACGCCGCACAGGTGGAGGACGCGTTCCAAAGGTCCGGAATCGTGCATCTCATGGCGGTCAGCGGCGGCCATCTGGCCGTGACCGCCGCATTGGTGCGTTCCGTCTGCTCGTTCTTCCTTCTGCCGCGACGATTCACCGCACTGCTGGTCGCCATGTCGTACGTCATGCTGTCGGCATGCGTGTTTCCGTCGGATTCGGTATCCCGCGCGCTTTTGATGGGATTGTCCGGCGCGGCATGCCTGTTCATCGGCAGACGAGGCCAGGCGATGGCGTCGTTGAGCTGGACCACATTGGCTATGCTGATGGCATGCCCGCACATGTCGCAAAGCTTCGGATTCGCCCTGTCCTGCGCCGCGGTGCTCGGCATCGTGCTGTTCGCCGACACCCTCAACGCATGGATGGAACCGGTCCTGCCACGGTTCGTGGCCGAGGCTCTGTCCATGACCATAGCGGCGCAAGTGTTCACCCTGCCGATCCAGGTGCTCATCGAACCGGAACTGCCGGTGTTCTCCATACCGGCGAATCTGATGGTGGCGCCGTTCGTGGGTTTCGCCACATTGGCCGGCCTGGCCAGTCTTGCCGTCTCATGGCTGATTCCGTGGCTCGGCCTGCAACTGGCCCGTGCGGCCTCCTGGGGCACCGCGGTCATGGAACTGACCGCCCTTGAACTGGGTTCCGGCAGCCAGGCCACGATACCGTGGGCCGGAGGCGTCGGGGGAGCGGTCCTCGTCTGCGTGGTGGAAGCCGCCTGCGCGGCCGCCGCGATCATGACGCACCGGCTGTTCGGACGCATGATGGTCCAGGAACCCGATCTGCCCGGAAAACGTCTGATAGCCAACCCTGTGGAACGGCTGCGCATGTGGATGGAACGTACTCGGAAGGCATTGCGCGAACTGCAATGGGAGGAATAGGCCATGCCGGTTTTGTCCACCGATACGGCGAGATTGAATGGTATGCCGAAACCATCCGCAGCCACCACGCCCTTCCACCTCGTGTACGGAGGCGACTCGTACCTGAACGACCAGACGGTGCGCGACCTCAAACACGAGGCGCAACGCCGGTATCCCGACGCGGAAACCATCGAACTCGACGCGGCAAACGCCGATCATTACGCCTTCGACGAGGCGGTAAGCCCATCATTGCTTGCGGATCGCGCCATCGTCATCGTCACCAACCTGCAGAACGCGGACGAAAAACTGGGCGACGCCATGGTCTCTTACTGCAGACAGGCGTGCAAGGAGCCGGCGGACGCGTGCATCGTCATCTGCCAGCATGAGGGCGGTGTGAAGGGCAAACGTCTGGTGGAGCAGCTCACCAAGGCCGGAGCGTACAAGGACGCTGTCGCCGACCTGAAGAAGCCCGAGGCCAAACTCAACTTCGTCATGCAATGCTTCGAACGGCGCAAACGCCGCGTCGAGCCGATGGCCGCGCAGCAACTCGTGGCCGTGTTGGGGGATAGGACCGGCGAGCTTGCGGCCATGGTCGGCCAGTTATGCTTCGATTTCGACGACAATCCCATGACGCTCGACCGCGTCAACCAATATCTCACCTCCAATCCGCAGGTGGATGGCTTCCGTGTCGCCGACCTCGCGTTGTCGGGGCGTACGGCGGACGCGATCATCGCCATGCGATCGTCCGTGGAACAGGGCACCGCTCCGATCGCGCTTATCGGCGCGCTGGCCATGAAGCTGCGGACGATGGCGAAGGCGTCGGCGGTGCGTGCGGGCACCATTTCCACGGCCGAGGCGAAAACGAACCCCTGGGTGTTGAAGAACGCGACCCGGCAACTATCCGGATGGACGTCAAGCGGCATGAGCGCATGCATCCAGATGCTCGCATGGGCCGACGAGCAAAGCAAAACCAATGGCTCGGACCCGGTCTATGCTTTGGAACGGTCCATCGAACTGATCAGCCGCAAAGGACGTGCCGCATGAGCAACACCATTACCATCACAGCCGCCACCGGCGAGGACATGCAGGCGTTGGGGGAGCGTTTGGCGAAGCTTGCCCGTGGAGGCGACGTGCTGTTGCTGTCCGGTCCGCTTGGCGCCGGCAAGACCACGTTCGCGCAAGGGTTCGGCGCGGGACTTGGCATCGGAGAGCCCATCGTCTCGCCGACCTTCACCATCGCACGCGAGCTTGAGGGACGGTTCGCGGACGGTTCGCCGGCGCATCTGGTGCACGTCGACGCCTACAGGCTCGGCGGCAACGCCTACGCGCCCGGACAGGACACGGTCGGACGGCTATTGGACGAATTGGAATCGCTCGGCTTGGACGAGGAATTGGAGGATCCGGGCGAGCATACCGTCATCCTGATGGAATGGGGCGAGCAGATGGCCGCCGCATTGGCTCCGGAACGGCTTGAAATCCACATCGACCGTCCGCTTGACGCGCCCGCCGTGACCGCGGACGGCGAGCTGACCAGCGCGGGCGCACGCACGGTGACGTTGGTGCCGGTGGGCGCTGCCTGGGATTCGTTCGATTTCACCGCGGGAAAACGCTGACCCTGTCTAAGACGCATCCGACGTGGCCGACCGCACCGCATGCCGTGGCTTCCAGCGCCGGTTGTACAGTGGTTGGCAGTTTGGCACAAGGAGTTTTCAAGCATATGCAGACACTGGTGATTGACACCTCATATGGTTCGACCGTAGGCGTGGTCGGACATGAGCCCATCGTCGAAACGGATTCGCGCACCCATGTCGAGAAACTGCAGGTGAACATCGCGCAAGCCGTCGAACAGGCCGGACTGCAGGCGTCGGACATCACCCGCATCGTCGTCGGCGTTGGACCGGCGCCATTCACCGGCCTGCGCGCCGGCATCGTCGCGGCCAAGGCATTGGCCTTCGCCACAGGCGCGCAACTGGTCGGACAGGACGTGCTCGCGCCGCAATGCCTGGCACATACTCAAGCTACGGACGATCGCCGCCATCTGACGCTTGCCGTCAACGACGCGCGTCGCCGGCAACTGTATTTCGCGCTGTACGATGGCAATGCCGTCGCCGATGATGGCAGGCAATCGCCAGCAACGTTGATCGACATGGACATCGACTATCCGGATTCCATCGCAACGCGTGTCAACAACGTGCTTGCGAAGCTTGCCGACGAGGACACGCCGTACGTCGTGGACGTCATCGGCCACGGCGCCACCAAATACGCGCGGTCCTGGAACGCAATCGTCTCTCTTGGCGATGTCGACGACCATGCTCTGCTCGACGAAGGCGCGGAAGGATTGGCGCGATTCGAGGCCTTCACCACCAGCGAACAGGCGTTGGCAGAACCGACCCCCGTCGAACCGTTATATCTGCGTCGTCCGGACGTGTCAGTGCCCAACCCGCTCAAGCATGTGCTCAACCATGCCGGCGCCGAACGAACGGAGTGACGGCACGCCCATGATTGTCGACCATTCCCAGATTCCGGAAGACACCGCCGTCGGGCAGATCGCCGCATTGGAAAAGGACCTGTTCGGCCGCGGCGCGTGGAGCGAACAGTCCGTACGGCGGGAATTCCACGCTCCGGCACGCACGTATCTGCTCGACATTGAAGGCGATGCCGTACAGACGGCGAATCCCGTCGTCCGAGGCTACGCAGGCTACTGGTATGACGGCGACGACGCGGAGATCATGACGATCGGCGTCGGCAGACCATACCAACGGCAGGGGATAGCGGCGGCGCTTCTCGAAACGCTGATCGCCTCGGCGCGTCGGCAGGGCGCCAAACGCATGCTTCTGGAAGTCCGCGTCGACAACGTGCCGGCATTGGCGTTGTACGAAAGGTTCGGCTTCACGCGGATGGGATTGCGCAAACGCTACTACCAGCCCGAAGGCATCGACGCGTACACCATGAGCCTCGACTTGGAGCCGCGCGTCGTCGGCTTCAGCGCAACAGCGGATACAGAGCACACTTCAGCAACACACACAACGGAGCAGCAATGAGCGAACCAATCGTACTCGGCATCGAATCGACCTGTGACGAAACGGCGGCGGCCGTGGTGCAGGGACGCACCCTCATTTCCAACGTGGTCGCGTCCTCCATGGACGAGCACGCCCGCTACGGCGGCGTGATTCCCGAAATCGCCTCTCGCGCGCACGCCGAAGCGTTCGTGCCATGCGTCTCCAAAGCTCTGGCCGACGCGAACATGACGCTGTCCGACGTCGACGCGATCGCCGTATCCGCGGGACCCGGCCTCGCCGGCTGTCTCGCGGTCGGCGTGTCCGGCGCGAAATCGTTGGCATGGGCCGCGAACAAGCCGATCTACGGCATCAACCACGTCATCGGACATATCGCGGTGACGCAGCTGCAGTTCGGACCGTTCCCCAAGGACACGCTTGCGTTGATTGTGTCGGGCGGGCACACTTCGCTGCTGCATGTCGAAGACGTGGCGCGGCATATCGACGTGGTCGGCACCACGCTCGACGACGCTGCCGGCGAATGCTTCGACAAGGTGGCGCGTCTGCTTGGTTTCCCGTATCCCGGCGGCCCGCACATCGACCGTCACGCGCAGCTGGGCAACCCACATGCCATCAAAGTGCCTCAGGGCCTTACACAAGGCAAGGCGGGGCAGCAGCATCCGTACGATTTCAGTTTCTCCGGCGTGAAGACGGCCGTGGCGCGTTGGATCGAGCAGCAGCAGGCGGAAGGCAATGAGATTCCCATCGACGACGTGTGCGCGTCGCTGGCCGATTCCGTCGCGACGGTGCTCGCCAAGAAGGCGATGCGCGGTTGCGAGCAGTACGGTTCGAAGACCCTGATCGTTGGCGGCGGCTTCTCCGCGAACTCCCAACTGCGCGCCAAACTGTTGGAGGTCGGAGCCAAGCATGGCGTCGAAGTGCGTATCCCGCAAATCAAACTGTGCACCGATAATGGCGCGATGGTGGCCATGCTGGGCGTGAACCTGGTGGAGAGCGGCGTGAAACCGTCCGAACCGGATTTCGCAATCGATTCCGCCATGCCGTTGACGAAGATCAGCATGTGACGGTAGTCCCGCCGCAGCAGGGGAGACACGCGCGGGATTTGCATTTTGCGTTTTACCGCGTATGATTCATGTCTTGTGCACAGCGCATTCCTGCGTAGCTCAGTTGGCAGAGCATCCGACTGTTAATCGGACGGTCACTGGTTCAAGCCCAGTCGCAGGAGCCATTCGAAAAAATCCCCTTGGAAACAAGGGGATTTTTTCATTTTCAACGACTCTTGGCATTTTTGGCCACCCTTCATGTTTATCCGTCGGCGGAAACCGTGGTTCGTCCAGCCATCCATGCGTATGATGAACGCACCGGGTCAATCAAACAAAGGAAGGAAGTCCATCATGTGCACTGGCGTTCGTTTCTCCGACGAAGAGGGAAACATGTATTTCGGCCGCAACCTCGACTGGAGCTTCTCATACGGCGAAAGCATCCTGGCCACTCCACGCGGCTACCACTACGACAACGTGTTCGGCGCGAGCGGCAAAGCCACGCCGAACGCGGTGATCGGCGTGGGCGTGGTCATGGCCGACCGTCCGATGTATTTCGACTGCGCCAACGAGCATGGTCTGGCCATCGCGGGATTGAATTTCCCCGGCTACGCGGAGTTCGTGCATGAGCCGGTCGAAGGCACCGACAACGTCGCGACCTTCGAATTCCCGCTGTGGGTGGCACGCAATTTCGATTCCGTCGACGAAGTCGAGGAGGCGTTGAAGAACGTGACCCTCGTCTCCCAGATCGTGCCCGGCCAGCAGGAGTCGCTGCTGCACTGGATCATCGGCGACAGCGAGCGCAGCATCGTCGTCGAACAGATGGCGGACGGCATGCATGTGCACCATGACGACGTAGACGTGCTGACCAACCAGCCGACGTTCGGCTTCCATATGGAGAATCTGCGCAACTACATGTGCGTCGGCAACGAGATGGCCGAGCCGGCCACGTGGGGCAAGGCGTCCCTGTCCGCTTGGGGCGCGGGTGTGAGCATGCATGGCATTCCGGGCGATGTGAGCTCCCCGTCGCGTTTCGTGCGTGTGGCTTATGCCAACACGCATTATCCGCAGCAGGAAGGCGAGGCGGCCAACGTGTCTCGCCTGTTCCACACCCTTGGTTCCGTGCAGATGGTTGACGGCATGGCGAAGATGGGCAACGGCCAGTTCGAACGCACGCTGTTCACCAGCGGATATTCGTCCAAGACCAACACGTACTACATGAACACGTATGATGATCCCGCCATCCGCTCCTACGCGATGGCCGATTTCGACATGGATTCCTCGGAGCTGATCACCGCCGCCTGAGCATGCGTGGGCTTTTTCGTCCGTCGGTTCCCATACAGACGGACGAAAAAGCCGCACGATTGCCGAAAAGGACATGAAAATGGAGTCGTGCGACAGATCCACTTTTCGGATACCGGCTCTTCCATTGCCCGC
The DNA here is from genome assembly GCF_019129655.1 of Bifidobacterium sp. MSK.17.10. NCBI lineage: Bacteria > Bacillati > Actinomycetota > Actinomycetes > Bifidobacteriales > Bifidobacteriaceae > Bifidobacterium > Bifidobacterium sp. MSK.17.10. The sequence goes on from NZ_JAHOJD010000004.1 coordinate 73,799, forward strand.
TCAATGCCGTTTGACGTCGGACCAATACGACACGCCGGAATATGGACTTCGAGCACTTTAAGTTTTTAGAGTGCGGGGTATGAGCAATACGACGACCACCTGGCATTCGATCCGTGAGGCGTCCATGATTTCCGGACTGCCCGAATCGACGTTGCGTTATTACGAGCAGATCGGCATCATCGATCCGATCGCCCGCGATCCGAGTTCAGGCCACCGAGTCTATTCGGACAAGGACATCGAATCGCTGACCACCATCGCATGCCTGGCGGCGACGGGCATGCCGCTTGAATCGATGCGCGAATACCTGAAGAACCGTTTCGACGGTCCGGAAGGCGCCCGACGGCAGATCGAACTGCTCGACGCGCAATCGCTGCGTCTGGCCGCGAAAGCCGAGGCCCTGCGCATCCAGCAGGCGTACGTGTCGCTCAAATCGCTCTATTGGCGCGCCATCGCCGAAGGACACGAGGATGAGGCCAACCGAATTCTCGAGGAAAACAAAGACGTCATCGAAAACGTCAAGAAACAGCCCGGCAAGGGCGCGATCGCACGCTGAACATTCAGACGACGATGGCCGCTATCCGCACGCAACATTTCCGACGATAGAATGAACGCGGCATGCGGCGCGAAGACATCGAATGGAAAGGAAGCCATGTTCGAGGAACTGCATAGGAAGATGAACGCGTTCTGGAACAACGACAGGACGCTGTCGCAGACCGATCCGGAATATGTCAAGCTGTTTTCCGACTTCGCTTACGGGGAAGTGGTGAACGAGCCGGGCGCGAACCATCCCGATCTGGACGACCAGACCCGCTCCCTGGCGATCCTCGCGGCTCTGGTCGGCTGCCAGGGTCTCGACGCGTTCGAAATGATGCTGCCGGTCGCCTACGAGACAGGACTGACGTCCGTGGCCATCAAGGAGATGATCTACCAAGCCACCGCATACTGCGGATTCGGGAGAACCCTGCCGTTCCTGAAGAAGCTCAACGTTTTCCTTGGAGCCGCGAACGTGCATCTGCCGCTGGAGCCGCAGGGCACGACCACGTCGGAGACCCGCGCGCAGGCCGGAGAGGACAAGCAGGTCGAGATCTTCGGCGAGAACATGCGCGGATTCGCGCAATCCGGACCGGAGGAGACCCGGCACATCAACAAGTGGCTGGCCGACAACTGCTTCGGCGACTACTACACTCGCGGCGGACTCAACACCCGCGAGCGCGAAATGGTCACGTTGTGTTTCCTGGCCGCGCAGGGTGGTTGCGAACCGCAGCTTACGGCGCATGCCAAGGCGAATATGGTCGTCGGCAATGAGAAGGCGTTTCTAATCGCGGTGGTCTCGCAGTGCATGCCGTATATCGGCTATCCGCGTACGTTGAACGCGATTCGTTGCATCGATGAGGCTGTGAAGGGCTGACCTGCCCGTTAAAAACGCCGGCAAACAAACAAAGGGCTATCCGCCGAACAAGACGGATAGCCCTTCCTTATAGCTGATTGTGGATGGCGTGCTGTGTTTACTCGCCCCACACGTCCTTGGCGATGGATTGGACGAGTGCGATCTTGGCCCACTGCTGGTCTTCGGTGAGCTTGTTGCCTTCCTGGGTGGAGGCGAAGCCGCACTGGGTGGACAGGCACAGGCGGTCGAGCGGAATGTACTGGGCGGCTTCCTGGATGCGGGCCTTGATGGTGTCCGGATCCTCAAGGTCGGGCTTCTTGGAGGTGATCAGGCCGAGCACGACCTTCTTGTCGCCGGAGACTTCGGCGAGCGGCGCGAAATCGCCGGAACGGTCGTCGTCGAACTCGAGGTAGTAGGCGTCCACGTTCTCCTCGCCGAACAGTTTGGCCGCGACCGGCGCGTAGCCTCCGGAGGAAAGCCAGGTGGAGTGGAAGTTGCCGCGGCACACGTGGGTGTTGATGACCAGGTCGTCCGGCTGGTCGGCGATCACGGCGTTGATGACGTCGAGGTTCTCCTGCTGCAGGCGTAGCGCGTCCTCGTCGCTCCAGCCGAGACGTTCGCGTACGCTCGCATCGCACAGGCGGGTCCAGGTGCAGTCGTCGAACTGCACGTTGCGGCAGCCGGCGGCATACAGGTCGGCGATGACCTGGCGGTAGGCGGCGACGATGTCGGCGGTCAGCTCGTCGTCGTTCTTGTAGAACTCGTCATACGGGTAGGCGGCCGCGTTGCCGGTGAGCACGAAGCGGGTCTGCGCGGGGGAGGGCATGGTCTGGCGGGCCACGGTGTTCTCGTCCTCGAACTGCTTGACGAACTTGAAATGTTCGACGAACGGATGGTTCTCGCCGGAGATTCTTCCGGTCACGGTGGCGGTGTCGGCCGGGGTCACCTCGTCGTGGAAGGCGACGCGGTGGGCTGCGGCGGCATGGTCCACGCCGTTGAAGCCCCACATGAAGTCGAAATGCCACCAGCCGCGGCGGAATTCGCCGTCGGTGATCACATGCAGGCCGGCGGCCTTCTGCTTGGCGACGAGTTCGGTGATGGCCTTGTCCTCGACCGCCTTGAGCGCTGCGGCATCGATTTTGCCGGCGGCGAAATCCTCACGCGCGGCCTTGAGCTCGGCCGGGCGGAGATAGGAGCCGACCACGTCGGCGCGGAACGGCGCGTTATGCGAGTATACCATTGAATACCCCTTTTTTTGGGAAAGCGACAAATACCTAGTGAAGGTTACACGCACGTCCCGAAACACGGGCGCACACGGCTTCTCGGCCAGTATTCGTGCTTGAATGGATGATGTTATCCGTTACACATTCGAGAATGGAAGGCAATGAGCGAATCGCGCGATCCCGCAGGCGACAGTACGACCACGAACAACATGGGGGAGGTGCGGGAAGCCGAACATCAGGGCGCGGCCGTCAAGGCGGCGTTGGGCGCGAACATTGGTGTCGCCATCGCGAAGCTGCTCGCGGCGTTCTTCACCGGATCGTCCGCCATGCTTTCCGAGTCGGTACATTCCATCGCGGATTGCTCCAACGAAATCGTATTGATGGTGGGTGGACGTTTCTCCAAGCGCAAGACGGACGGCGACCATCCGTTCGGCCTGTATCGCGCCAAATATCTTGCTTCGTTCGTCGTGGCCACGCTGCTGTTCTTCGTCGGTGGATTCTTCTCGACGTCCGAGGCCGTGAAGAAGCTTATTGCGATCGCCGGCGACCCTACGCTACGTGACGTGAACCGAATGGAACTGCTCGTCGCGTTCATCGTGGTCGTCATCAGCGCATGCCTCGAAGGATATGGACTGCATCAGAGCATCAAGGAGGCCAACGAGCGTATGGAACGCACGAACACGCCGCGTATGGGCGTGTTCCGTTTCTGGAGGCACACCAAGTCCGCCGAATTGGCTTCGGTGATTATGGAGGATACGCTCGCTTTGATCGGTTTGGCGTTCGCAGGTCTCGGCATTGGTCTTGCGATTCTGCTCGACGATGAGATTTTTGATGCGTTGGGTGGTCTCATGGTCGGTCTGGTGCTGATCGTCGGTTCGCTGTTTCTCGCGTTCAAATCCGGTTCGCTGCTCATCGGCGAGGCCGTGGATTCCGATACGCGCGGGAAGATCGTCGAGGCGGTTACCACCACGCCGGGCGTCGAACGATTGCTGAACATGCAGACCGTGCACATGTCGGAGGACGACATCCTCCTGTGCGTCAAAGTGCAGACCAGCAAGCTCGACCGCGACTATGACGTGGAAACCGTCGACAAGATCGAGAAGGCCGTGCGCACCGCGTTGCCCTGGTACAATTTCGAGATCTACGTCGAACCGGACATCTACAGCGCCAAACACGTGCACGCGTAACCGGTTCCCGCGTAACAGGAACCGTTCAATATGGGAAAGCCCGGACGATCTGATTCGTCCGGGCTTTCCCATATGCGTGTCGGAAATGGTGGAAGTGGGATTATTCCTCGGCCACCAGATCCAGGTAGGAGTCGTTCCACAGGTCCTCGTCGCCGTCGGGCATGAGCAGCACGCGTTCCGGATTCAACGCCTCGACCGCGCCCTCGTCGTGGGTGACCAGCACAATCGCGCCCTCGTATTTGGCGATGGCCTTCAGAATCTCGTCGCGGGACGCCGGATCCAGATTGTTGGTCGGTTCATCAAGCAGTAGCACGTTCGCGCGGCTCGTCACCAGCGTGGCCAACGCCAGACGGGTCTTCTCGCCGCCGGAAAGCACTCGTGCCGGTTTCAGCGCGTCATCGCCGGAGAACAGGAACGACCCAAGGATGGAACGTGCCTGTGTGTCGTCAAGTTCCGGTGCCACGTGAATCAGATTCTGCAACACGGTGGCGTCAAGATCCAATGTGTCGTGTTCCTGTGCGAAATAGCCGATTTTGCAGCCATGTCCATATTCCACGGATCCGGTGTCGGGATCCTCCAGATGGGCGAGCAGACGCAGCGTGGTGGTCTTGCCCGCGCCGTTATAGCCCAGAATCACCACACGTGAACCTTTGTCGATCGCCAGATTCACGCCTGCGAACACGATGTTCGAACCATACGCTTTGGAGATGTCCTTCGCCATGATCGGCGTACGTCCGCAAGGTGCCGGCTCGGGGAAGCGGATGTCCGCCACCTTCTCCTTCTTCTGTGCTTCGGACGTGTTCTCCAGCAGTTTCTCCGCGCGGCGCATCATGTTCTGCGCGGCCACGGCCTTGGTGGCTTTCGCGTGCAGGCGGATGCCCTGCTGCATCAGACGTTCGGCCTTCTTCTCTGCGACTTCACGTTCGCGGCGGCGACGTTCCTCGTCGACCACGCGTTGGTGCAGGTAGGCCTTCCAGCCGAGCGAGTACATGTCGATCTGGCCGAGCTGTGCGTCCAGATGCCACACCTTGTTCACCACTTCGTCAAGCAGTTCGGTGGAGTGGGAGATGACCAGGAAACCGCCCTCGTATTTTTTCAGATAGCCGCGCAGCCATTCGATGGAATCCGCGTCCAAATGGTTGGTCGGCTCGTCAAGGATCAGCGTATCCGCATCGGAGAACAGGATGCGCGCCAGTTCGATACGGCGGCGTTGACCGCCGGAAAGCGTACCCAACTGCTGGCCCATCACGTCCTGCGGCAGGCCGAGACTGGCCGCCATCGCGGTCGCTTCGGACTGTGCGGCATAGCCTCCGGCCTTTTCGAAATCCTGCATGGCCTTGTCGTAGCGGTTCATCGCCTTGGTCATGACATCCGGATCCGGATCGGTCATGTCCTTTTCGGCCTTGCGTATGCGTTTGATGATGCTGGCGATGTCTCGCGCGCTCATCATGCGGTCCAGTGCGGTCTGCTCCGGGTCGGCGGCATGCGTGTCCTGTGGCAGATAGCCGAGTTTGCCGGAGACACGTACCTTGCCGGCGGTCGGCAGCATATCGCCGGTGATCACACGGGTCAGCGTGGTCTTGCCTGCTCCATTGCGTCCGACCAGACCGATCTTGTCCCCCTTGGCAACGTGGAAGTTGGTGGGATGCAGCAACGTGCGCGCACCGATCTGAATCTCAAGTCCCTGCGCCTCAATCGCCATGCCGTGATACCTCTAGTCTTTCGTGTTCCTTCAAACGCCAATCGAACATCATAGCGAACACCCGCAACCGTTTCACCTCATCTCACGTTTCATTTCCAAGCAGATGCCGGAGCAGTGATTCGCGGTGGTTGATGAAGACCCTGGTGATTTGATAGCTGTCCGTATCCTCATAATCGCAGGGATGGACGCCGTTTTCGTCGAATGACAGGATTTCCGCATCCGGCAGACCGAGCAGAATCGGCGAATGACCATATGCTATGATGGAATATGTTGAGTGTATTTAAATCCTCCCATATGCCAAGAGGGTTTTCGGGAAAGAGAAACGGACATTGCGTATCTAACGGGCGGCGGATACCGTCGGCAGAACCGTGCGCGTTGAAGCGCACTGCCGCGTAGCTTGCTCGTATGCACATTTCACGGTTCCGTATCCGTTCGTTTTTTTCACAATCAAGACCTCGCAGTGCGCCTGTATGAGAAAGAAGCCCCATACATGGCCCGGACAACAATGCTCACGCTTACTGGCATCTCTTACACATACCCGTCCATGTCTGAACCACTGTTCGAACACGTGTCCGCATCTTTCCAACAAGGATGGACCGCCGTGCTCGGCGACAACGGACTCGGCAAAACGACTCTACTGAACATCGCCATCGGAATGTTGCCCGCCGATACCGGCAGCATCAACCCGGACCCGCATGGACTCACTATCGCTACCTGCCCGCAAGACAACATGGTGAGGCCTAAGAACCTCGACGACTTCACCACGGATTGGTCGCCCGGAACCATGCGTGTACGCAACGCGTTACACATCGGCGATGACTGGCCCTACCGTTATGAAACGCTTTCCGGAGGCGAAACGAAACGATTGCAGGTCGCTTGCGCAATCACAGCGCGTCCCGATGTGCTCGTGCTTGACGAACCCACCAACCACGTTGATGGTGAAACACGGAAAGCCATAGTCGAAGTCATGCGCCAATACCAGGGCATAGGCATCGTAATATCCCACGATGTCGCACTGGTTGACGCTACATGCGCACGATGCGTCATATTCGAACGACGGCACATCAGTGGGCGTAACATCACCGCCATCAGCACATATGATGGCGGATATACGCAAGCGCATGAGCTGATGACGTCCAGACTGCGTGGAGACGAGGAGTCAATCCGTGCGGCACGGCAGGAAGTCACACGACTGCGGTCCGCACAAGCACAGCGACATCAAGCCATGCAAAGCGCATATGCTCGCAAACGCAACGGGTGGAAAATCGACCGCAAAGATCACAGCGCCCTCGATCACCACAAATGGATCGAAAAACAGACCGATACCGCTTCGGGCGCCGCATACCGACAAATGAACAAGCGTCTTGAACGAGCACAGCGCACACTAGATTCACTAACCGTAGCGGCCAAACGCTACGACGGCGACATCTGGATCGACATACGGCCAAGCAACAGAAAGGAGCTCCTGCATCTCACGGAAGGTATTATCATATTCGGCAGCGGCAGGATGACCAGCTCGAACGATGCCGCGAGAACGCCAACACAATCCATACTGCATGCCGACGGACATCAATGGAAGGTCGCGCATAATCCAGGGATGAGTGGTGAAAAACCACGGATGCCAGGCGTCGCCATACCAAAACTCAGCATCGGACAGCAAGACCATATCGGACTGACCGGTGCCAACGGACTCGGCAAAACAACCGTGATGAACGCATTGCTGGACAGCATGCCGGAAGACTTGCCGCATCTGATCGTCCAGCAGCAAACGGGAGAAGCCGCGCTTTCTCAAACCATGAGACGACTCTCCGCATTGCAGGGTAAGGAACGCTCGCAGGTGCTGGCCGCCTTCGCCCAGCTCAACGCCGATCCGGATAAGCTGCTTTCTAACGAAGCGCCGTCTCCGGGCGAACTGCGCAAGCTCATGTTGTGCTTGGGCATTCTTGACCGGCCTCAGTTGATTGTCATGGACGAGCCGACGAACTATCTTGACTTAGAGTCCAAGGTGGCTCTGGCAAGATGTCTTGCCGACTATCCGGGAGCATTGGTGGTGGCCAGTCATGATGAGTGGTTCCTCGATCAAGTAGTCAGATAAGCCAAGCGATGCCTATGCCATCGAAAGCTGGTTTGCGTTCCGCGTGATCAGGACGCGTAGGCCCGCTTTTTATCAATGCTGTACTAAAGCCAATCGTCATCGTATGGCTTCGACATCATGGCATGGTGCACGGTATTCCGTTGAACTTTTTAATATCCCTCGTCGATGAAGATCCATCCGTGTTCCGCCCGCGCGGAACCGGGATTCCACGCGTACCAGCTTCCCCAGCCATCTTGGGACGAGTTCTGCGAGCCGGCATGGCAGGAGATGTCATTGGAGAGGTAAATCACATTGTCCATCCCGTATTCGTCAATGGCCGCGGAAATCGAAGAACTGCCACCGGAAGCCGTGACGCTGTGTTCGGCTGCAAGCAGCGCGGCCGAACGCTTTGCGTCATATCGGACGGCATCCACGCGGCAACCGTTCCAGGATTTCAGCCTGGCAAGGTCCGCCTTCACCGCGCCGTCGATCTGGGATTCGTCGAACTTGCCCGTCGCGTTGATGCTGATCCGAGCATGACTGACATCGGCAGGCCGGAGTGGCAGGTAGACGAACCGGTACGCGCCGACAGCGCATGCCACGGCGGCGACGCATACCGATGCGACGGTGATGGGTTTCTTGCTTTTCGTGGTCCGCATGATCCTCCCACATAACAGCTTTCCCTAAAGCATACAGCGGAAACGTGATAAGAGGAATGGATACCAAGACCAACAAGAACGCCCTTCAACGGATACTACGATGGAACGCGTCAAACAGGCGGAATGATTCCCCCGCTCCGCAAACGAGATCGGCAAACGACTCATGGTATTTGAACATGGACGGTGACGTTTTGACGCGTATAAAGCGTATAAAGCCGAATCCGACGAATCAGTACTGGAATGCTGCAAGGAGGGTCAGATGATATTGACCGATGCCATCAATCTCGTTCTCGCCGAATATCCTGGAATGAAGGCGATTGGTGCCGCGGAGAGTGCCGATGCGTGGATCATCGGACTCGATTTCGCGTCTTCAACAGATGACCATCCGGTGCCGGGCACACCGAGCGTAGCGGTCGAAAAAACATCAGGCGTTCTGCATGACCTTATTCCGGGGACGGAAGATTTCTGGCATTACATGACCGGTGCCAAAAAGGTGACTATTCCTCGGATTTAAAATCCGCCTTAGTCTTCCCATAAGAGCTCCCGCCTTTCACGCCTTCCGCGTGGAAGGCGGGAGCTTCCGTTATTCGCTGAGCAGTTTCGGCGTGAACGCCATGAACAGGATTCCCGCGGTGACGGCGAAGACGATGTCCGAAATCGGTTCCGCGCGGATCAGACGCCAAGCAATCCAACGGAAAAAGCAAGAGGAAAAAGACACGAAGAAACACGCCGGGCCATCTCATACCAGAGGATGAGTCACCCCAACATTTACGCCAAGGAATGAATACGACGGACGATGCCACGGACACGACCAGCCGTACTACCGTTGAACCAACAACGGAAACGAAACCCACGCACACACCACGCGCATCCCACACGCCCAGCAAAGGAAACCGGCCATGTCATACGTCCTCTACTTCAGCAAGCCATTCGCGCTCGCCATCGCAATCTGGCCATTCCTCTCACTCCTACTCACCCTGCCCGTGCTCGCACTGCTTTACCACCGCGACAACCGGCTACGCTTCGCCTCCGCACTGACCGCATATCTCGTGGTGCTCTACCTCATCGCGCTCGCATGCTTCACCATGTACCCAATGCCAGAAAACCCGGCCACCTACTGCGCCGCCCACCATCTCAGGCCACAACTCAACCCATTCGAATTCATCCACGACATCCGAACCGACGGCATCACAGGCGTCATGCAACTGGCCATGAACGTCGTGTTCTTCCTACCGCTCGGCTACTTCATGAAACGCGTCTTCCGCTGGAAATTCGCCACGGCGTTGCCGGCCATGTTCCTCACCTCGCTGCTCATCGAAACCACCCAGCTGACCGGCATCTGGGGCATCTATCCATGCGCCTACCGCCTATTCGACGTCGACGACCTCATCGCCAACACCCTCGGCGGCATACTCGGCTACGCCATGGGAAGCATTGTCACCCACTTCCTACCCCAACAGCGCATCGACGAAGATGCCATCACCACCGAGCCAGGCTTCGTGCGCCGCTGCGTGGCGCTCGCGATCGACCTGTTCCTTGTCGAAACGGCGTCGCTGTCCGTCACGGCGCTTATCTATCTGGTTGGCGTGCTGTTCGATGTGAACCGCGCGAACAACGTCAATGCGGCCGTCTCCGCCGTGGCCACCATCGTCATGTTCGTCCTGTTCGAAGGGATCATTCCGTGGAGGCGCGCCGGCCGCACGTTGGGCGGCGGTTTCACGCGCATGACGGTGGAGACCAGGGAGCGTTCCGGCATGCGCAGGATCGTGTTCTATACGTTACGCGCGTTGGTGTTGTATTGCGCGGTCTACGGATTGTGGACGGACCGTGGCTTCTACGCGCTGCTGCTCGGCATCGCGCTTATCGTGTTCTGGCGCGTTAAAAAGCGCATGCCGTACGACTATGTCTGACCGTCGTGCGGAGCTGCCGCGAGTCCGGCGCCGCAAAAACGCGACACGCCGGGCTTGCGCGATGGCGGACGCTCCTGTATATTTTCAATTCGTTGCCCACCAAGGTGGAAAACATGCGGACATAGCTTAGTTGGTAAAGCGCAACCTTGCCAAGGTTGAGACCGCGGGTCCGAGTCCCGTTGTCCGCTCCACAAAACGAAAGCTCCCGGGAGGGAGCTTTTCTTGTATTTCCGGCAGTCGCCGGCACCGGCGAATCCAATGGAATCCGATGCCGGCGGTCTTGTTTTTTCAGTCGCCGATGTTGTCGCGTGCCGGCGTGACCATCGTCAGCATCATGACGGACGGCTCCTCGGCGTATATCGCGTGCGGGATACGGGTGGGAAAGTAGGCCAGGCCTCCCGGAACAAGCTCCACGGTCCTGCCGTTGCCCGTCACCTTAAGCCGTCCCTTCAGCGTCTGCACGAACACCGGCATCGCGGCCGTATGCTCGCTGAGCTCCTCGCCCGTGTCGAAGGAGAACAGCACCACGTTGCCTCCGGCCTTCTGCATGACGGTGCGGGACACGGTGGACCCCTCCTGAAAGGAAATCATGTCCCCGAGGTCCTCGATGTATCCCAGTTCGATCGGTTCGGCCTCATTGCGTTCGTCGCTCATCATCGTCCTCCTTTGGTTGGTGGCAGGGATGCCTCCGTCGTATCGTCTTCACGCCGGAGACACGGCATGTACGCGTGGAGGAAAAACGTTTGACCACGATGTGAACACGCTCTTGCATCGAACGCGTTTATGGTCCAGACTTTTGCCTGTTCCATGAAAGTCGGCAATGTCGCCGGGGGCAAATGGGACGAACGGAGGTATTAAGGAAATGAACGAGAACATCGACATCGACACCACTTTCGTGCCGGACGATTCCGCCAGCCATTCCTGGACGGAGCGCGACAGCGAGCTTGTGGAGGAGTATGCGGCCCAGCTCATGGCGATGAGCATCTGAGTGGACACGATCTGAAAACGTGGGGGACGCCCCTTCCGGAAACTCCGGAAGGGGCGTCCTTCCGTTTTTTTCATTCCGCCGGGCCGAAACGCCTCCGGCGCGTCCGTAGCCACATGTGTGACTATGCTTTCCAGCCGTAGCGTTTGAGACGACCGGGAGGAGACCGCATGCCGACGGACGGAAAACCGAAAAACGGCATCGTCAGACAATTGTTCAGCTATGGCGGCGTTTCGGCCATGCAGACCTTCGTGGAATTCGGCGTGTTCGCCGTGCTTCAGCTGGCCGGCCTGCCGTTCCGTCTGGCGAATGCCGTGGCCGTCTTCTGCTCCGGCTCATTCAACTACGTCATGAACCGCAACGTCACATTCAAATCCTCGTCGAACTACGCGCGTTCGATAGCCATGTTCGTGGCCATGTACTGCTGGAACCTGCTGTTCTCCAACCTGATGATGGCCTGGATCCCCGGACTGCTTGGCTGGCCCACCATGGCGGTCAAGATCGTCACCATGGGCATGCAGGCGGTCTGGGGCTTCCTGCTGTGCCGCTACGTCATCTTCAAATGACGTTCGCGCCGGACGGTTTTCCCGCCGCGATCACGGGAAAACGGACATGCTATCTTACAATGGATGCGCATCGGGAAACTTGTGGCTAAGGGAAGGACGGGACGCCGTTGGCGGATGTAAGACGGGAAATGGAACGGCTCCGGCCCGTGTATGAGACCGGGGTGCTGCGATTGCTGCTGCGCGGCAATTCCATGCTGTACGTCGCGCTGCTGCGCTCCACGTTCGACCCGCTCACCGGCGAGCTGCCACGCGAGATCGTCGAGGAACGGTTCTCCCGCAGTCTGACCCGACTTGCGGAAACGGGCGATTACACGCCCAAGGAAGGGCAGACGTCCGCGGAAGCCGCGCACACGATCCTGCAGCAGCTGACGAAGGAAGGCGAGGGCGACTACGCTTGGCTCGCCAATTCGCTCGACGTCGCCTCGCACCGCTACCTGTACCGTCTCACGGCGCGCGCCCACCGTGCGATCGAGGCGCTCGACCGGCTCGAGGACACCACGAAAGCGCTGTCCGGCGCGCAGGCCAACAGCATCATCATGGAGATCGAGCATGCGCGCATGCAGCTGACCGCCGACCCCCGCGAACGCATCCGCCTGCTCGAACGCGACATCGAGGAGCGGCAAAAGCAGATCGACGAATTGAAGCACAGCGACACGTTGGACAAGCTCACCTCGCAGCAGGTCGGCGACATCATCGGCGTCATCCACAACACGCTGCGCGGCGTGCCGATCGACCTGCGCGAACTGGCGCTCGAGGAACGCGACAACGGCGACAATCTGCGCCGAAGCATGCAGTCGGGCTCCATCAGCGTGGAGCAGGCGCTCGGCACCTACCATGACGAATACCACAGGTCGTTCCACGAATCCGACAGCGGCCGGCGTTTCGAGGACGCGTTCCAGGTGATCGTCACCGACGAGGGACGCCGCGAAATCGACGAGGCGGTGCGAGACATCGCCCAGAACCCGTATCTCGAGGGCGAGCCCGGCATCCTGCTCGCCCAGGTACGCGCCGAACTCAAACGCATCTACGAGGGCATCGAGGACGTGCGCCGGCAGATCCGCATATCCGACGAGGCGGTGAGCCGTCTGGTGCGCCAGCAGACCGACACGCATTACCGCACCATGCTCGACAAGCTCCACAGACTGTTCGTGCGGGCCAGCGACGACGCGAAGACGCACCCCGGCTCGGACGAACGCCCATACCGTACGGACACCGGCACGGCGCAATTCCAGGCATTGCCGTCCAGGCCCGCGAAATCGATGGCGCGCGCGGCCACGGCCGGATTGGACGACGCGCCTTCGACGAACGTCGACGCGCCGGACCTGAAGGCCATGGTCGAGATGTGCGGCCCGCGGCTGACGCACATGATCGGACTCATCAGGCGCGATCCGGTCAAAACGGCGGACGGCAGGTTCGTGGATTTCGCGGCGAGCTTCAACCGGCTGCCCCGGGAGGAACGGCGCGAAAGCGAGCTGATCGGCTTCCTAAGCGCCCTACGCACGCAGGACGGACCGGCAACCGTGGCATGGCATTGCGTATCCATCGACGGAGGCGAGCGCGTGTGGCGCACCAGGCCGATCCTCACCACCGAGGCGGCGCTTGACGAGATCATCGAGGAGGGATGAGCATGACGGACAACACCGACGGATTCGACACTGGCATCGGCATCGAAGAGGAGACAGGCCCGGAATCCGGCATGCCGTCCGAAGGGCCGGATATGACGAGGGACAGGCCGGCATTGTTCGACGGGGATACGGGAGACATGCCTCTTGAGGCGCGTATGGCCGCGATCGCGCTGAAACGCGAACGCTACATCGACGGCAGCCTGTACGACAGGGCGTGCCAGTACCGCGAGGCCGTGGAACGGTCGTTGAACAACGACATGCTCAGACTGGTCGACAACACGAAATACCGGATCATGTACGCGTCGCCGGTCACGGACGCGGAGACGAACATCCGCTCGTTGAAGACGCGTGTGAGCCTCACCCGCGAGGAGGCCGCCACGCTCGCGGCCCTGCGCATCAAGGTGCTGGAGTACGAGAACCAGAAGACGAAGCCGGGCGACTGGCTCATCAGCTTCGACGACATCCGCGCGCTGCTCGCCACGGGAGCGGGCTTCCTCACGGCCAGCAACGACGAGGAGGGCACGGCGAAGAAGATCACGTCCGTCATCTCGCGCATGCGCACCTACGGGTATCTCGCGGAAACGGGGGACGAGAACATGTACGTGCTCACGCCATTGGTGCCGATGGTGCTCGACCAGAAGCTCGCCGACCGGTGGCTCGGCTCCGATGATACGGACGGCGATGGTATGAAAGACGCGGATGGCGATGGTTATGACGATTCGTCCATCGGCGCGGATGGTGGCGATACTTCCGATTCGACCGGGACGGTTTCGTCCGGCGTCGAGCAGGACGCGTTCGATTTCGATTCGGCCGATGACGCTTTTGATGGAGGGGAACACTGATGGAAGACGGCATGAAAATCGTTTCCGACCGTTGGATGCTGCAAAGCCGGCAGATCGTCAACTGGGGCTCCTACGGCGGCTACCACGTGTTCCGCCCGTCCATGGACGATGCGATGCCGGTGACCCTGCTCGCCGGCGCGAGCGAATCGGGCAAATCCACGCTCGTCGACGCGCAGATCTCGCTGCTCTACCCATCCGGCACCCCCTACAATAAGGCGTCGAATTCGGGACGTTCGGAACGCAACGACTACACGTACCTGCGCGGCATGATCGGCATCAGCGACGGCGAAAACGGTGAGACCCCGATCTTCCTGCGCGGCAGGGACGCGGACGGCACCCCGCAGAACATCTGGGGCGCGATCGTCGACACATACGCGAACCGCAGCGACGGCGGACTGTTGTCCTGCGCAAAATTCCTCTACCTGACCGCAGGCGACGGGCCGGACGGACTGCGCCGCCAATACGTCACCTGGAACCAGACCATCGACCCGCGCCTCATGGACCGGCACCGCGACACGTCATTCACGCGAGGACTGATGGAACAGACCTACCCAGGATGCACGACGCACGTCAACGCGCAGGCGTTCCACGCCTCCATCTGGCAGGACATGGGCCTAAGCGCCGAAGCATGCAGGCTCCTGCACAAGATCCAATCCGCCGACGCGCCCTCCAAACTCGACGACATCTTCAAACAGGGCGTGCTCGACGTGCCCGAATCCATCCGGCTCGCCCGCGAAACCGTCGACGACTACAACCGGTTCAGCGAGAACTTCCACAGCATGGAAGACAAAATGGAACGCGTCGCCATCCTGCAGGACATACAAGCCCGCTACGGCGAATACGCCAAACAAGCCAGCGAACGCCGCGAATACACGCCCATCGACCCCGACCGCGAGCAAGGCGAGACGACGCTCGCCGCATGGACATGGTCGCGCATGGCCAGCGAAGTACGCGCCGGACTGCCATCGGCGCAACGCAAAGCCAAGGAATCCCAGGACGCCATCGACCGGTCTCAGCAGCGCATCGACGAACTCGACACGCAAATCGAAGCCGTCAAAGAACGCATGAACGGCATCGACGGCGGCAGCCTGCAGCAACTCGGCAAGGACTTCGAACGCGCACGCCAGGACGCCGACGAGGCGCGCAGACAACGGCACGCCATCGCCGAACGGTTCGAACGCGTCGAAGGCAGACTCCCCGCCGACGAGCAGACATGGAACGCCAAACGCGCCGCGCTCGCCTTGTCGCTCGACACGTACGACAAGCGTTTGGAAGACGCGCGATCCGAATACCAGCGGATGGTGGTGGAACGTCACGCCCGGCAGGGCGAACGCGACCTGTTGAGGCAGGATTACCGGCGCAAGATCGAACACAGGACGCGCATCAGCGACGACATGGACCATGCGCGCACGCTCATCGCACGGGCGACGGGCTTGGACGAGACGGAACTGCCGTACGTGGCCGAACTGATGGACGTGGACGAGGGGGACGAGCAATGGCGTCTGGCGATGGACGTCACGTACGCGCCCATCGCGCAGACCATTCTCGTGGACAAGCGGCATGAGCAGGGGTTCGCCGCGAAGGTCAGCACGATCGATCCGACGCGTATGACGCGGCGTGCCTGGCGTTTCGTCGATACCGACGCGCAATACGATTCGGCCTGCAACGAGGGGTGGATGTCGTCGAAGCTGCGGTACAAGGAGGATTCGCCGTTCGTCGGATGGTTGAAGGAGCAGACCGCGTCGCAACGGTTCGACGCGCGTTGCGTGGAGGCGATCGACGACATGGACCGGGCCGAACGGCAGGTGCAGGTCGACGGGCAGATCAAATCCGGCGACCGTGGATTCCATGGCGTCAAAGGCCTGCGTCAGGTCATCGGCTTCGTGAACGAACGGTATCTGGCCGAATTGGAACGCCAGCTTGACGGGGCGGAACGGGCGTTGGAGGACGCCGACCGCCGCGGCAGGCAGATGGCCAACGCCATGACTCTGCTGCAGGACGAGCATGAGCTCGCATTGACCGTCGCGGATCTGCCATGGGGCAAGATCGACGTGGACGGGCTCGAGACGAAGGCGGAACGGATCCGTCTGCAGATCGAACGGATCGAAAGCGATCCGGAACTGGCACAATTGCAGGACGAGTTGAAACAGCTGCTACGGCAGAAGGACGACGAGGGCAAGAACAGGTACCGTGCCGAAGCGGAATTGGAAAACGTGCAGCATGCCGTCCAGGCCGAACAGGCATGGCTCGACATGCATGGCGACTCCGATTTCGACGATGCCGCATTGTCCGACATGGTGTCGAATCTGCTGGCCGACACGTATGAGACCTGTTTCGACACGTCGCGTCCGCAGGAACGGCCGCAGCGCATCGCCGGCGGTTTCGACCGTGAGGGGACGGCGCCGTTCGACGTGCGCGTGCTGCGCAGAATCGGCAACACCGTGCGTGCGAGACTCCAGCAGATCGACGAGCGTGCCGTCCAATTGCGCGCCGACACGGAACGCGCCATGGGCGACTATCTGAAGCACCATTCCACGGAGGGCGACACCGTCATGGCGAGCGTGGAGGACTATCCGTATTTCCTTGACGAGCTCAAGAACCTCAACATGCTCGTCACCCGCGCCGCGACCGACGAGGAGTATGCGAACAGCGTCGAAAAGCTGTATATGAGCTTCCAACAGCTCAACCGCGCGTTCAACACCGACGAGGAGAACGTCAGGGAGCAGCTCGACCGCATCAACGGCATGCTCAAAGGCCAACAGTTCGGCCCCCGCGGCGGCAGGCTCTCGCTCCACGTGGACTTCCACCCGATCGACCGGCAGTTCAAATCCTCGTTGGGCCGCATCATGTCGAAGCTCGACGATTGGACACGCAACGCGCGCAGCAATCCCATGGAGACGCGCAAGGCGTTCGCAGGCTGCGAAACGTTCATCGGCAGGCTCCAGGCGGAACTCGGCCAGATCCGCGACACGAACGGCATCAAGGAATACGGTGCGCGCAACCTCGATCCACGCGTGCGCAGCTCGTTCTACGCGATCGTGCACCATAACGATCTGCCCGACGAACGCATCAGCTCCACCGGCGGCAAGTCCGGCGGCGCGTTGCAGGAACTCACCTCGTTCGTCTACGGCGCGGCCCTGATCTACCTGCTCGGCGGCGACCTGACCGGCAAGCCCACCTACACCACGCTGTTCCTGGACGAAGCCCTCATCAAAGCCGACGGACGCTACACGAAACGCGCCCTGACCGTGCTGCCGCGCCTCGGCTTCCAGATCATCGTATCCGCGCCGGAAAGCAAAACCGCCGAGATCCTCAGCATCGCAGACAAAGCGTACGTGGCATACAAGGATCCCGCAACCGGCAACTCGTACCTGCAGGAGCTCGACCGCGAGCCGGCAACGCAAGCCGAAACACAAGACGCCACCGTCAAGCAGACGCAACCCGCGACGGAGGCATAATATGGCAGCGGCCAGAAACACCACAGGCGAAACGGACATCCGCCGGAAACTCGACGAATACGTCGACGCCCACCTCACCAGGCACATGTACGACACCGACGAATCCTGGCCGCTGCGCAAAACCATCCGACTGCCCAAACAAGCCGAACTAGAGCAGCACTACAACCAAATCCGCGCCCAAAACGAAACCATCCGCGACTGGGCGCGGCAACACCACTGCGAAACCAGCGAAAAAACCAAAATCGTCTCCAGCGGACTCATCCAACAAAAAAGCCCACTCATCGACTCCGTGACCATACCCGACCTCGACACCGCCCTCCGCATCGCCACCAAACAAACCCGCGAACGCTACCTACGCGAACACGACCGCATGAGCGCGCTCGCCAAAGAATTCGGCCTCGAACCGGAGAACGCCATAAACGTCGCCAAAACCCTCAAAGACCACGACGACACCGACTTCCACCTCGTCATCCAAGCCGCCCACTACTTCGCAAACCACGACTGCCACACCATGACCCCACGCATGGCGCCCATCCCAGGATTCAGCGCCAAATGGCTCGGCGCACCCAACTCCCAACGCCGCAAAGCGATATGCCAGCTCACCGGACAAGACAACCTCACCTTCCAGGAACGCCCGAACGAACTCCGACTACGCCTCATGGACGCCGAACACCACGACCAACCCGACCTCATCGTCACCCAACCATGGGTCCGCAGCCAGCCAACCGACATCGAACACGCCATCATCATCGAAAACAAAGACACCTACCAGGCCATGCCCACCGTCGAACACGCCATCTGCATCCTCGGCAACGGATACGCCGCAACATCACACATCACAACACTCCTGCCATGGCTCACCACCATCCCCAACATCATCTACTGGGGCGACATGGACGCCAACGGACTCGACATCCTCTCCAAACTACGCGCCACCGGCATCCCATGCACATCCATACTGATGGACACCACCGCATACCGGACATACGAACAATACGGCACCCAATTCGACGCCAAAAACAAACCCCTCACCACACAAACCCCACAACCCACACCCGGACTCACCACCGAAGAACGCAAACTCTACGAAACACTCTGCACAGGAACAGACATCCAATACCTACGCATCGAACAGGAACGCATCCCCATACGCGACGCCACAACCATCCTGCACGACCAACACCACTGGCCAATCGACATACCCGGCAACGACATACCAAACAACAACACCAAATAGAACACCTGTTCGAAACCACAACAAAAATACGCTATCCTATACAACAGAACAGGCAACACCAAGCGGAAGAACACCATGACAACCAAACGCAACAACACGACACACAACGAAGTCGTGGTCGAACGCGTACTCACCAGCGACGCATTCCTCACACGCGAAATTAAAAAAGCCCCCATGAAAACAACAGGCGACTCACTCATAGCAGACCTCACCCACCTACCCAACGACCTCAAAATCACCATCCAAGGCGCTCGCGAGCACAATCTCAAGAACGTGGACTTGGAGTTTCCTCGCAACCGCATGGTGGTGTTCACCGGCCTGTCGGGTTCGGGCAAATCCTCGTTGGCGTTCGATACGCTGTTCGCCGAGGGCCAGCGCAGGTATGTCGAATCGCTGTCGGCGTACGCGCGCCAGTTTCTGGGGCAGATGGACAAGCCGGACGTCGACTTCATCGAGGGGCTGAGCCCCGCGGTTTCGATCGACCAGAAGACCACGAACCGCAATCCGCGCTCGACGGTCGGCACAATCACCGAGATCTATGATTATCTGCGACTGCTGTTCGCCCGCACCGGCATTCCGCATTGTCCGGAATGCGGCGCCCTGGTAAGCGCGCAAACACCGCAGCAGATGGTGGACACGTTGCTGAAGTATCCGGAACGCACGCGTTTCCAGATTCTCGCGCCGGTCGTGCGCGGCCGCAAGGGCGAATTCGAGGATCTGCTCGAACTGCTGCGTGGCGATGGTTACGCACGTGCGCTGATCGACGGTGAGATGCGGCAATTGTCCGATGACATCAAGCTCGCCAAGCAGAAGAAGCACACCATCGAAGTGGTGGTGGATCGTCTGGTGGTCAAGGACGGTATCCGCCAGCGTCTGACCGATTCCATCGAAACGGCGTTGAAGCTTTCCAAAGGCGTGGTCGTCGCCGATTTCGTCGATTTGGACGAGAAGGATCCGGACCGTCGCAAGCCGTTCTCCGAGAAACGCGCCTGCCCGAACGGCCATCAGCTGGAACTCGACGAGATCGAACCGCGCACCTTCTCCTTCAACGCGCCGTATGGCGCCTGCCCTGAATGCACGGGTATCGGATACAAGCTGGAAATCGACCCCGAACTGGTCATTCCCGATCCGGACAAGACGCTGAACGAGAACGCCATCGAACCGTGGGGCATGACCAAAGGCACCGGCGAATACTACCGCCATGTGCTTGAGGGACTCGGCGATGAGATGGGCTTCGACCTGGACACGCCTTGGAAGGATCTGCCCAAGGACGCGCGCGACGCCATCATGTATGGCCGTGATTTCAAGGTGCAGGTCTCGTACCGCAACCGTTGGGGTCGCATGCGCGAGTATTCCACCGGTTTCGAAGGCGTGGTGCGCACGTTGATGCGCCGGCATGACGAGACCGATTCCGACCAGATGAAGCAGTATTACGAGTCGTACATGCGCGAGGTGCCATGCCAGGCGTGCCATGGGCGGCGTCTGCGTCCGGAAGTGCTTGCCGTCACCGTGGGCGACGAGTCCATCGCGGACGTGTGCGACATGTCCGCCGAACGGAGCCTCGCATGGATCAACGGCCTAGAACTCGAAGGCTCGGCCGCGCAGATAGCCGGCGAAGTCGTCAAGGAGATCCGCGCACGACTCGGCTTCCTCAACGATGTCGGCCTGAACTATCTGACGTTGTCGCGTGCGGCGAAGACCCTGTCGGGCGGCGAGGCGCAGCGCATCCGACTGGCCACCCAGATCGGCTCCGGCCTGGTGGGCGTCATGTATGTGCTGGACGAACCATCCATCGGCCTGCATCAGCGTGACAACGAACGGCTGATCGGCACATTGCATCATTTGCGCGACCTCGGCAACACGCTGATCGTCGTCGAACATGACGAGGACACCATCAGAAACGCGGACTGGGTCATCGACATCGGTCCGGGCGCCGGCGAACATGGCGGCGAGGTCGTGTATTCCGGCCCCGCCAGAAAAATCACCGAAGCGCCACGCTCCATCACCGGCGACTACATCGCCGGCCGACGGAAGATCGAAGTGCCCGCCGCACGCCGCAAGACGCATAAGACCAAGCAGCTGCGCGTGGTCGGAGCCCGCGAGAACAACCTCAAGAACCTGAACGTCAATTTCCCGCTGGGCGTGTTCACCTGCGTGACGGGCGTGTCCGGTTCCGGCAAATCCACGCTGGTCAACCAGATCCTTTATCCGGTGCTTGCGGACAAGCTGAACGGCGCGCGCATCGTGCCCGGCAAGCACACGCGCGTGGAAGGCGTGGACCAGTGCGACAAGGTGATCCACGTCGACCAGAATCCGATCGGCCGCACTCCGCGTTCCAATCCCGCCACCTATACGGGAGTATGGGACAAAATCCGCACGCTGTTCGCCAAGACGCCCGAAGCGCAGGTGCGCGGCTATGGTCCCGGACGGTTCTCGTTCAACGTCAAGGGAGGCCGCTGCGAGGCATGCCACGGCGACGGCACATTGAAAATCGAAATGAACTTCCTGCCGGACGTGTACGTGGACTGCGAGGAATGCCACGGCCAGCGCTACAATCGCGAGACTCTCGAAGTGAAGTACAACGGCAAATCGGTCGCCGACGTGCTGAACATGCCCATCGAGGAGGCCGCGCAGTTCTTCAAGGCGTACCCGTCCATCTCGCGTTACCTGGACACCCTGGTGCAGGTCGGTCTCGGCTATATCCGGCTCGGCCAGCCGGCGCCGACGCTGTCCGGCGGCGAATCGCAGCGCGTGAAACTCGCGACGGAACTCCAACGGCGTTCCACCGGCAAAACCGTGTACATCCTCGACGAGCCGACCACCGGCCTGCATTTCGAGGACGTGCGCAAACTGCTGCTCGTATTGCAGGGATTGGTGGACAAGGGCAACGCCGTCATCGTCATCGAGCACAATCTCGACGTGGTCAAATCCGCGGATTGGATCATCGATCTGGGGCCGGAAGGCGGTGACGGCGGCGGCACCATCGTCACCGAAGGCACGCCGGAGCAGGTCGCGCAATGCGAACAGTCGTGGACGGGCAAGTTCCTTAGGGATATGCTGTGACTGATTTCGAACGACACAGTCCGGACGTGTGGCGCAAAACGGCGGATGCGTTACGGGAAACCGCAGTATCGGACGCCGGCACCCAATCCGACGGCAGGGGAGTGAACAAGAACGGCGCGCCCCTGTTGGGGGATACTCGCGACCTGTTCCGTCCGAAAACCTCCGACATTCCCGCGCAGCCGGGCGTATACAAGTGGCGTGACGGCGAGGGGCGCGTCATCTACGTTGGCAAGGCCAAGAACCTGCGCAACCGGCTGACGAACTACTTCCAGCCGCTCTACCAGCTGCATCCACGCACCCAGACCATGGTGTTGACGGCTCGCAGCCTCGAATGGACGGTAGTGGGTACGGAACTGGAGTCGCTCACACTCGAATACACGTGGATCAAGGAGTTCGACCCACGATTCAACGTGGTGTTCCGCGATGACAAGACCTACCCGTATCTGGCCATCTCATCAGGCGAACGCATCCCACGCGTATGGGTGACTCGCAGCCGCAAACGTCGCGATACCAGATATTTCGGCCCGTACGCCAAGGTATGGGATCTTCGGCACAGCCTCGACGCGTTGCTGAAGACGTTTCCCGTGCGCACATGCTCGAAGAACGTGTTCCACAAGGCGCAGTTGACGGGCCGTCCATGCCTATTGGCATCGATCGGCAAATGCTCCGCTCCATGCGTGAACCGTATCGGCGCTGACGAGCATCGCAGGATGTGCGAGCAGCTTGTCGGCGTGATGACCGGCCGAATCGGCAAATCGTATATCGCCCAACTGACCCGCGACATGAAGCAGGCGAGCGCCGAACTGGAATTCGAGAAGGCGGCCCGGCTGCGCGATCAGATCAAAATGCTCGGGACCGTGGTCCAGCAGAACGCCGTCGTGTTCGATTCGGATGTCGACGCCGACGTGTTCGGCATCGCGTCCGACGAGCTTGAAGCCAGCGTGCACGCGTTCTTCGTGCGGTCCGGATCAATTCGCGGCGAACGTAACTGGAGTGTGGAGCGAGTCGAAGATGTGAGCGACGCGGAGTTGATCGCCGATCTGATCACTCAGGTATATTCGGAAACCACGGGGGAGAGCGCGGCCGTCTCCGATTCGACCGTCGTGACCGAGCAGCGCAATGCGATCGGTTCGACACAGATCGTGACCGCAACGGATGCTATCGCCCGTGCGCAGGCCACGAAGGAACGCAACGAACGTCAGGAGCAGACGGGACGTGCCGACCTGCTGGCTCCAATCGCGCCTGTTCCCCGTGAGGTGATCGTTCCAATCGAACCGTCGCGCAGCGCAGGGCTTGAGCAATGGCTAAGCGGATTGCGTGGAGCGGCCGTCACCATCCGTGTAGCCAGCAGAGGCGACAAGAAACAGCTTATGGACCGTGCCAACGACAATGCCAAGCAGGCGTTGGCACGCAGCAAGATGAGCCGTATCAGCGATATGGGCGCACGTTCCGATGCGATGAACGATGTGGCGAAGGCTCTTGGGCTTGAACAGGCGCCGTTGCGCATTGAATGCTACGACATTTCCAACACAGTCGGCGGCGCATTCCAGGTAGCGTCCATGGTGGTGTTCGAAGACGCGATCGCGAAAAAGTCGGAGTACCGCCGTTTCGCCATCCGAGGTGCGGACGGGCAGGGCGCGTTGGATGATTTGAGCGCATTGTATGAGACGTTGACCCGTCGTTTCCGCCATGGCAACATCGCCGGCGATTCCGGGGAAAGCATGGACAACGAGCGTCGGATGGCCACGCAAAATGATAGGTCGGATGGCACGAATGGTCCTGAAACGGATGCCGTGCAGCAGAACACCAACCGTCGCCATTTCGCCTATAAGCCGAATCTGGTCGTGGTCGATGGCGGCAAACCGCAGGTGATGGCGGCGGCCGAGGCGCTTGCCGACTGCGGCGTGGACGATGTGGCCGTCTGCGGATTGGCGAAGCGTCTTGAGGAGGTTTGGGTGCCGGATGACGACTATCCGATCATCCTCAAGCGACAATCCGAAGGCATGTATCTGCTGCAGCGGGTGCGTGACGAATCGCATCGTTTCGCCATCACCTACCATCGTCAGACCAGACGCAAAGGAGCTTTGCGTTCCGCTTTGGACGACATTCCCGGCATCGGCGAAGCCTATCAGAAACGGCTTCTCAACCATTTCGGCTCCGTACGCGCCATGCGTGAGGCGAGCGTGGAGGATTTCGAACAGGTCAAAGGCATCGGCCATGCCAAGGCCGAGAACATTTACCAGGCATTGCATTCGTCCGTTGACATTGCTTCGAAGGCGGAGGATGCCCTCCGAACAGTGAAATCGGATGGAAACAGTCCGAAAGATGAAAAGAAATAGAATCTGTAACGAGCAATCGCTTCTGCGTTGTTAGCATGATGAATGGTGAGAGTAAGGGAGGGAACATGACCGAGGTGGACCATCGGTGCGCGGTCCTTGGCAAACCCATCGCGCATTCGCTTTCCCCTGTATTGCATAATGCGGCCTATCGAGCTCTAGGACTTGACAGCTGGTCGTATGGCAGGCACGAGGTCGGCGAGACGGAGCTTGAGGATTTTTTGGAGTCGCTTGATTCCAGCTGGGCGGGACTGAGCCTGACCATGCCGTTGAAGAAGACCATCCAGCCATATGGCGTGCCATGCAACGCGTGGGCGAAAGAGCTGAAGGTGGCCAACACCGCCGTCTTCGACTGGTCTGGCGCGAACGATAAGAACGCCGCCATCCCTGCGATCAGGCTCTACAACACGGATGTGAAGGGAATTGAGCTCGCCTTCGAGCACTCGTATCGGGCACGTGGCATGCGGATGGATTCTGGACAAGACGGCGAGGCGGTGATCATCGGCAATGGCAACACCGCCACCTCGGCTTTGGCGGCCTGCACCGAGATGCCCCACATTGGACATGTCACCGTCGTGGCACGCCATCCCGATAAGAACGAGGCGCTTGAACCATTGGCGGAAAGCCATATGGGCGTCGGCTCCATAAGCATCGTCGCCATGGACCATGCGGCGAATCTGCTGTCCCATGCGGACGTCGTCATCAACACCATCCCCGGCCTTGCCGCCGATCCGATCGCCGAGGCGTTTGCCTCAGCCGGCATAGTCACGAATGGCACGCTACTCGACGTGGTCTATGATCCCCGCCCGACCAAGCTCATGCAGGCCTGGAGGTCATGCGGCGGCACCGCCATCGGCGGCGAGGAGATGCTGCTGTACCAAGCCATGATTCAAGTCTGGCTGATGACCGGCATATGGGACAACGATCCGCCGACCGAGCCCACCAGCCATCAGAAAGTCGAAGCATTGGAGCATGCCATGCGCTCCGCGCTTAAGGAGGCCCTGTGATGAACGAAAAGAACAACGCCGTCAACCAGGCAGGCAGACATACGAGCGCGCCTTCTCCGGCCGCAGGCTTCGAAGTGCTGCTCATCACCGGCATGAGCGGCGCGGGCCGGTCCCACGCGGCCAACAGCATCGAGGACATGGGCTGGTATGTGGTCGACAACATGCCGCCGAAACTGCTTGTCCCGCTGGTGGACATGATGACCAGCTCCGGTTCGAACATCCACAAACTCGCCGCGGTCATCGACGTGAGGTCACGTGACTATTTCGACGACCTGTCCGCCGTGCTGAGCCATCTGGACGATCTTGGGGTGAAGACCCGCATCCTGTTCCTCGACGCCAGCAACGAGGTGCTCATCAAGCGCTACGAATCCGTGCGCAGGCCCCATCCGCTGCAGCAGGGCAATCGTCTGATCGACGGCATCCTTGAGGAACGCGACCTGCTGAAGAACCTCAAAGAGCACGCCGACATCGTCATCGACACCTCGGCATTGAGCATCCATCAGCTGTCCACGAAACTGTACGAGGGTCTGCTTGGTTCCGGACCGACCACGGTTTCCGTGCATATCTTCAGTTTCGGATTCAAATACGGCATTCCGATAGACGCCGATTTCGTGGCGGACGTCCGGTTCCTTCCCAACCCGTTCTGGGTGCCGGAGCTTCGTTCGCTGACGGGCAAGGACAAACCGGTCAGCGACTACGTGCTCTCCAGCGAGGGCGCGGAGGAGTTCCTTGACGCCTACGAGAAAGCCATCGCCATCGCCATCGAAGGTTATGCGCAGGAAGACAAGCACTATGTGACCATCGCGTTCGGATGCACCGGCGGCCAGCACCGTTCCGTGGCCATGAGCGAGGCCTTGGCCAAGCGCCTGCGTGCGCGTGGTCTCACGGTCTCCGTATCGGCCCGCGAGCTGGACAAGCGTTCGGCCGATTGATGACCGCATTGTGAGAAGACAGTATCCAAATACAAAGAAAAGCTGCCGGCTTTGTCCAAGTTATTCGGTATCACAGTAAGCCGGTAGCAGTGCGGGTCGAGTCCGCGACTCGCCTGAAATTATAGGGAAGAACAGGAAAGTAGGAGGTTGGCTCTTGGCTCTTCTGGATGACGTCAAAAGCGAGCTGGCCGCAATCGACAACGAGTTGCCCATCGCCAAAAAGGCACAGGCGACTGCGATGATTCGATTCGGCAATGGTTTGCACTCGGTGGATCACCACATTCTCGTGCAGGCGCAGCTTGATTCCCAAGACGCGGCCATATGGCTGCAGGACACCATCAGAAATCTGTACGGCCACGAAGCCACGCTTACCCCCGTTTCCAGGCAGACGCCGACCGGCGTGGTGCAGCGCTTCATAGTCCGCGTCCCCAAGGGCAGCGCGGCTCTGGTGCTGCAGACCGGCCTGTACAGCCGTTACACCAAAAACATGGTGCTGGGTCTGCCGGGCGACATCATCAACGGCAAGATCGCCCAGATCAAGGCCGCCTGGCGTGGCGCGTTCCTCGCAGGCGGACACCTGTCCGACCCGGGCAAGGCCAGCTATCTCGAAATCGTATGTCCGAATCATGAGGCCGCGCTGGCGCTGGTCTCCACCGCGCGTCGTCTCGGCATCACCGCCAAGCCGCGTAAGCTGCGCAGCTCCGAACGTGTGACGTTGCGCGACCCCGATGCCATCGAACGCATGCTCATCCTCATGGGCGCCCCTCATTCCGCCCGCGAATGGACCGGAAAGCGTTCCGACGGAGAGGCCCGAGGCAAGGCGAACCGTCTGGCGAACTTCGATGACGCCAACATGCGCCGTAGCGCCAAGGCCGCCGCGGAAGCCTGCGATAAGGTCCGCCAGGCCTTTGAAATCCTCGGCGACGACGTTCCGGACAATCTTAAATCCGCCGGCCAGCTCCGACTCGACCATGCCGACGCGTCCCTTGAGCAGCTGGGCCGTCTCGCCGACCCGCCAATCACCAAGGACGCGATCGCCGGACGTATCCGTCGACTGCTGCAATTGGCTGAGAAAACGGAGAAGGCACGCCGTCAAGCGGCTTGATTTTCGTTTCCGGAAACAAAACACCATGCGACTTTTCCGTCGTATGGTGTTTTTTGTTCGTTTGGGCTTGTATTATGCGTAAGTGGCAATATGGCCATTCCACGCTTACAAGCGGCTAGGAAAGGATATACATGAAGACACTCAAGGATCTTGGAGATCTCAAGGGCAAGCGCGTTCTGGTTCGCGCCGATTTCAACGTTCCGCTGGACGGCACCACGATCACCGATGATGGTCGTATCAAGGCCGCCCTGCCGACCATCAAGGCTCTGCGCGAACAGGGTGCGAAGGTCATTCTGATGGCTCATCTCGGCCGTCCGAAGGGCAAGGTCGTTCCGGAACTGTCCCTGGCTCCGGTCGCCGCCCGTCTCGGCGAGCTGCTCGGCATCACCGTTCCGCTGGCTGCCGACACCTATGGTGAGGACGCCCAGGCCAAGGTCGCCGCTATGAACGATGGCGACGTCGTGCTGCTGCAGAACGTGCGTTTCAACCCGGAGGAGACCAGCAAGGATCCGGAGGAGCGTGCCGCATACGCCAAGAAGATCGCCGCTCTCGGTGAGGTCTTCGTCTCCGACGGCTTCGGTGTCGTGCACCGCGCCCAGGGCTCCAACTATGATGTCGCCGCCGATCTGCCGGCCGCCGCTGGCCTGCTGGTCGAGAAGGAAGTCAAGGCACTGTCCCGCGCCACCGTGAACCCGGAGCGTCCGCTGACCGTCGTGCTCGGCGGCTCCAAGGTCTCCGACAAACTCGGCGTGATCGACAACCTGCTGGACAAGGCCAACCGTCTGGTCATCGGCGGTGGCATGGCGTACACCTTCCTCAAGGCCAAGGGCTACGAGGTCGGCACCTCCCTGCTGGAAGAGGACCAGATCGAAACCGTCAAGGGCTACATGGAGCGCGCCGAGAAGAACGGCGTCGAACTCGTGCTGCCGACCGATGTCGTCATCAACCCGGTCTTCCCGAAATCCGATGAGGACATCGCTCCGGAAGTCGTGGCCGCCGATGCCATTCCGGCCGACAAGATGGGTCTGGACATCGGTCCGGAATCCCAGAAGCTCTTCCACGATAAGATCGTCGATTCCAAGACCGTCGTGTGGAACGGCCCGATGGGCGTGTTCGAGGTCCCGACCTTCGCTGAAGGCACCAAGGCCGTGGCCCAGGCTCTCGTCGATGCCACTGCTGCCGGCGCATTCACCATCGTCGGTGGTGGCGATTCCGCTTCCGCAGTGCGCAACCTCGGCTTCCCGGAGGATGGCTTCTCGCACATCTCCACCGGTGGCGGCGCCTCCCTCGAGTTCCTCGAGGGCAAGGAACTGCCGGGCCTGAAGGTGCTCGACTGATCTCAGAATCATGAAGGGGTGCTTCCTCATCAGTGGGTGGGGGAGCACCTTTTGCGTATTTCGCATACAATGTCACAAGAACGACCTTTCGCTTTGACGAGCACGGACGGGAGACGACGAATATTATGGGGCCGAAACGGATTCCTTTGGTGGCCGGAAACTGGAAGATGAATTTCGATCATCTTGAAGCGACGTATTTCGTACAGCAGCTTGCATGGAATCTTCGGGCCGTCCATTTCGACTACAAACGTTGCGAAATCGCATTGATGCCGTCATTCACCTCACTCCGCAGCGTGCAGGTCGCCGTCGAATCGGACAATCTGAAAATCCGCTACGGGGCCCAAGCCGTCTCAGTCACCTCGCAGGGAGCGTTCACCGGCGACGTCTCCGCCGATATGATCGCCCATCTCGGCTGCTCGTACGTGATCGTCGGCCATTCGGAACGACGCAAATACCATCCCGAAGACGACGCGAACATCGTCGACCAGGTGAGGGCCGTGCTTGCTGCCGGCATGCAGCCGATACTTTGCGTCGGAGAAAGCTACGAGGAACGGCGCAAAGGCATAGAGCTCGATTTCGCGGTCGGCCAGGTGCACGACGTGACGCGGGACCTGTCCGATGAGGAGGCCGCGAAGCTGATTGTGGCGTACGAGCCGGTATGGGCGATCGGCACCGGCATGGTGGCTACGCCTCAGTCGGCACAGGACGCGGCCAGGGCGATCCGAAACGACCTGTCCGATACGTTCGGAACACGGGTCGGCGAAACGGTGCGAATCCTGTACGGCGGTTCGGTGTCCTCGAAAAACGCGGTGGAACTGATCAACGAGCCGGATGTGGACGGCTTCCTGATCGGCGGCTCCGCGTTGAAGGTCGATGAACTCACACGCATCTGCAAGCTGACATTGGAAACAACCGCCTGAAAACTTTTAAAAAGCATGGTTGGACGCTCGATTTTTTCAACACCATGCGCTATTATCAGAAACAGTGTTTACGAACTGGAGGTTCACCCGTGTCCGCTATGGCTACTGTCAAGCTTGTGCTGCAGATTCTTCTTGTCATCCTCAGCCTCTTGCTCACCTTGCTTATCCTTATGCACAAGGGTAAAGGCGGCGGCTTGTCCGACATGTTCGGCGGCGGACTCACCCAGAACGCGGGTTCCTCCGGTGTCGCGGAAAAGAACCTGAACCGTTGGACCGTCATCATCGCCCTGCTGTGGGTGGCCATCATCATCGCCCTCGGTCTGATGACGAAATTCAACCTCATCTGATTGACGTAATTTGGTTTGGCCCATGACCGGCTTCACGGTCATGGGCCAAACTTGTCTCCGGCTAGATTGCTCCCGCAAAGGATTCAAATGACTTCGACAAACAACACCTATGATGACGTGACCATGGTCGTCGCCGATCTGGACGGCACACTGCTGCACGACGGAAAGACTTTCGAGGACCGTTTCCTGACGCAACGATCCATTGACAGCATCAACCGCATGCACGACGCCGGCATCAAATTCGTGGTGGAGACCGCGCGACCGGTCAGCACCGGCTACTCGTTCGTGCAGAAGCTTCCGGTTGACGCCGTCGCCTATCTCAACGGGGCGCTGTTGGATTTCAACCCCGTCTCGTCCGATTACGATATGCTCACCTCACCGACACTGCCGAAGGACGGACATCTGCAGAAGATCGGATTCTCTTCGAAAAGGGCCTGCGAGGTCTGCAAGTACCTGCTGGAGGAACTGCCTGGCATGGAAGTGGGCATCGTCATGGATGATGTCAGGTACACGAATTTCGACGTCACGAAATACTGGAAGACGCAGACCTGGCGATACACGGATTTCGATGACGTTCCGGACGGCACCGCGGACAAGCTGATCCTGTTCCCGAACGAGGAGCAGTGGAAGCGTGTGGGACGGCTCATCCCCGACGATTTCGACGTGCATATCTCCGAAGGCTCGCTGTGGATGCTGATGAATCCGCAGGCCAATAAGGAGCATGCATTGAGCATCCTCGCCGATCGCATGTCGACGCCGTTGTCACGGACCGTCTCATTCGGCGACGATTTGGTGGACATCGCCATGCTTCGTGAATCCGGCAGGGGAGTGGCCGTGGCCAACGCGAACCCCGACGTGTTGAAAATCGCCGATGAGATCTGCCCTTCGAACAATGATGACGGCGTGGCCCAATGGGTTGAGAACAATCTGCTTTGACCGACCCCCCCCCACATGGAGTCTTTTCACGGAATTGAACTCATTCATGCAGCGGCATGAAACACATCCACCAAAATTGAACTCTTTGTCTTTCTTGGTGCCCTGTCGTGCTATTCTTTGAACTAGCTTTTGTTTAAATTGAACTGGAAGGATAGGCATGACGGAATCATTCTCGACCAGATTGAATGATGCCATGGCATTACGCGAGCTTAAACAGATTGATTTCGTTCATGCTGCGGAAAAGTTCAATATCAAGCTCGGCAAAAGCCATATGAGCCAATACGTCAGTGGCAAAACCGTTCCCCGTGCCGATATCGCGCATTTCCTTGCCGCGTATCTGCGGGTCAACGAGGATTGGCTGATGGGCAAGGATGTTCCCATGGAAGAGCATGCCGCGATTTTGCCGGATTTTGCCGGTGAACAGCCCGACCATGTTGACGATGCATCCGAGCAACCGACAGAAGGAAGAACCATGCGCACTTTTACGAAATCCCACAAGCTCGACAACGTGCTGTACGACGTCCGTGGACCGGTCGCCGACGAGGCCGCGCGCATGGAGGCCGCCGGCACGCACATCCTGAAACTCAATATCGGCAATCCGGCACCGTTCGGCTTCCGCACGCCGGATGAAGTGGTCTACGACATGTCGCAGCAGCTGCCCGACACGGAAGGCTATTCGCCGTCGAAGGGCCTGTTCTCCGCGCGCAAAGCCATCATGCAGTATGCGCAGCTGAAGAACATCCCCAACGTGTCCATCGACGACATCTACACCGGCAACGGCGTCAGCGAACTTATCAACCTGTCCTTATCCGCGTTGCTGGACAACGGCGACGAGGTACTCGTGCCGTCGCCGGATTATCCGCTGTGGACAGCTTGCGTGAATCTGGCCGGCGGAACCGCGGTGCATTACGTCTGCGATGAGGATTCCGAATGGTATCCGGACATCGACGACATGCGTTCCAAGATTACCGACAAGACCAAGGCGATCGTCATCATCAATCCGAACAATCCGACCGGCGCGCTGTATCCGAAGGAAGTGCTTCAGCAGATTGTCGATCTTGCGCGAGAGCACCAGCTCATGATCTTCTCGGATGAGATCTACGACCGTCTGGTCATGGATGGGTTGGAGCACATCTCCATCGCGTCCCTTGCGCCTGACCTGTTCTGCGTGACGTTCTCCGGATTGTCGAAGTCCCATATGATCGCCGGCTGGCGTGTCGGCTGGATGGTGCTGAGCGGCAACAAGCGTCTCGCCAAGGATTACATCGAGGGTCTGAACATGCTGGCCAACATGCGTATGTGCTCGAACGTGCCTGCGCAGTCGGTGGTGCAGACCGCATTGGGCGGCCATCAAAGCGTCAAGGATTATCTGGTGCCCGGCGGCCGCATCTACGATCAGCGCGAGTTGGTGTACAACATGCTCAACGATATTCCAGGCATCACCGCGGTCAAACCGAAAGCGGCGTTCTACATCTTCCCGAAGATCGATGTGAAGAAGTTCAACATCCATTCCGATGAGCAGTTCGCGCTTGACCTGCTGCATGACAAGCATATCCTCATCAGCCACGGCGGTGCGTTCAACTGGCAGGAACCGGACCACTTCCGTGTGGTCTATCTGCCTCGCATCAGCATGTTGAAGGAGACCATCGGCGAAATCGGCGACTTCTTCAGCACGTATTGGCAGGCTTGATTTTCGGTTCGCTTTTCTTTCGATTATGGCCGCGATCTGATATCGCGGCCTTTTTGTCTTTCCGTATGTCTTCTGCGCGTATTATTTCGGCATACGAAAAAGAGGTCTCCATCAAAAGATGGAGACCTCTCGGCTTTTATCCGTTTAACGGTGCTGTATCAGCGAATGATTCAGCCGTTGACGCGGTCGATGCCAGCCTGGACGTCGGCGAGGACGGTGTCCCAGGACTTGATGAAGGCTGCTACGCCGTCAGCTTCCAGCTTGTCGGTGACATCCTTGATGTTGATGCCCAGATCGGCGAGCTTGTTCATGATGGCGTGGGACTCTTCGTAGGTGCCCTTGATGGACGGAGCGCCATTGCCGTGATCGGCGAGAGCGTTCAGGGTCTTCTCCGGCATGGTGTTGACGACGAACGGAGCAACGAGCTCGTCGACGTACTTGCAGTCGGAGTAGGCGGCGTTCTTGGTGCCGGTGGAGGCCCACAGCGGACGCTGCTTCTTGGCGCCCTTGGCTTCAAGAGCGGCCCAACGCGGATCGTTGGCGAACTTGTTCTCGAACAGCTCGTAAGCCAGGCGAGCGTTGGCCACAGCGGCCTTGCCCTCGAGAGCCTTGGCTTCGTCGGAGCCGTTGGCTTCCAGCAGCTTGTCCACAGCGGTGTCCACGCGGGAGACGAAGAAGGAAGCGACGGAGCCGATGTGCTTCAGGTCGTGGCCGTTGGCGTCAGCCTGGGCGATGCCCTCGATGTAGGCGTCGATGACCTGCTCGTAACGCTCCAGGGAGAAGATCAGGGTGACGTTCACGGAGATGCCCTTGGCCAGGGTGGCGGTGATTGCCGGCAGGCCTTCGAGGGTGGCCGGAATCTTGATCATGGCGTTCGGACGGTTCACCTTGGCCCAGAGTTCCTCGGCCTGCTTCTCGGTGGCCTCGGTCTCGTGAGCCAGACGCGGATCCACTTCGATGGAGACGCGGCCGTCAACGAAATCGGACTTCTCGGCAACCTCACGGAAGATGTCGGTGGCGTTGCGCACGTCGGTGGTGGTGAGCTCGCGCACGGCGGTCTCAACGTCGACCTTGCCCAGTTCCTTCAGCTGCGGATCGTACGGGCCGACCTCGTGCAGAGCCTTCTGGAAGATGGACGGGTTGGTGGTCACGCCGACAACGTTCTTGTTGGCGATGAGATCCTGCAGAGAGCCGGACTCGATGCGGGAGCGGGACAGGTCGTCCAGCCAGATCGAGACACCGGAGTCAGAGGTGCGCTGAGTTGCTTCAGTCATTGTTTTTTCTCCTTGATACCTTTTTGGATCAAATCTTGTTTATCGGTGAAAGGGGAGGGGCGCATGCTGTCGTGTCCCTCCCCGTATCATCACTTGGCGGCTTCGACTTCCGCGATGGAGGCCTTGGCGGCTTCCACAACGTGCTCGGCGGTGATGCCCAGATCGATCATGTTCTGAGCGCCATCACCCTGCAGGCCGAACTGCTCGATGGACACCGGCTTGCCGTAGGAGCCGAGGTACTTGTACCACGGCATGGCAACGCCGGCCTCGACGGAGACGCGGGCCTTGACGGCGGCCGGAAGCACGGCCTCCTTGTATTCGGCGTCCTGCTCCTCGAACCATTCCACGCACGGCACGGACACGACGCGGGCCTTGATGCCCTCGCCGGCCAGGGTCTTGGCAGCGGACACAGCCCACTGGACTTCGGAACCGGTGGCCATGATGATGACGTCCGGGGTGCCCTCGGTGTCGACGAGCACGTAAGCGCCCTTCTTCACGCCGTCCTTGGCCTTCTCAGCGGTCTCGGCGAGAACCGGGACGCCCTGACGGGTCAGAACCATAGCGGTCGGCAGGGTGTTCTTCTTCTCGAAGAAGTAACGGTAGGCTTCAGCGGTCTCGTAAGCGTCGGCCGGACGAGCGACCTCGAGCTGCGGGATGGCGCGGAAGGAAGCCAGATGCTCCACCGGCTGGTGGGTCGGGCCATCTTCGCCGACTGCGACGGAGTCGTGGGACCACACGTACAGGTTCGGAATCTGCATGAGGGCGGCCAGACGCACGGCGGAACGCTCGTAATCGGAGAACATGAAGAAGGTGCCGCCGTACGGACGGGTGTGGGAGCCCAGCAGGATGCCGTTGGTGATGGTGCCCATGGTGAACTCGCGCACGCCGAAGTGGAGCTGACGGCCGTACTTGCTGCAGTTCGGCCACTGCTTGGTGGCGCACTCAGCCGGGGCGAAGGTCTCAGCGCCCTTGAGGTCGGTCTTATTGGAGCCGCCGAGGTCGGCGGAGCCGCCCCAGAGTTCCGGCATGACGGCTGCGATGGCGTTCAGAGTGGAGCCGGAAGCGCCACGGGTGGCGACGTTCTTGCCGACTTCGAAAGTGGCCTCGAGGTCATCGATGGCCTTGTCGAAGCCTTCCGGAAGCTCGCCGGCCTTGATGCGGTCGTACAGGGCAGCCTTGTCCGGGTTGGCCTTGCGCCATGCGTCGTACTTCTCGTCCCATTCCTTGTGGGCTTCGAGACCGCGCTCGGCGACCTTGCGGGCGTGGGCGAGGGCCTCTTCGTCAACGTGGAAGGACTCCTCCGGGTCGTAGCCGAGGAGCTTCTTGAGGCCGGCGACGGCCTCGGCGCCCAGCTTGGAGCCGTGGGAGGACGGGTCGTTGGTCTTGCCCGGGGTCGGCCATGCGATCAGGGTGTCGACCTTGATGAGCTTCGGCTGGTTCGGGGCGGCGGCGCGGGCCTTGGCGATGGTGTCGGCCAGGCCTTCGACGTCCTCCTTGTAGGAGCCGTCAGGCTGGATGAAGCTGAACTCGTCGGTGTACCAGCCGTATGCCTGGAAGCGCTTGAGCACGTCCTCGGCCAGCACCAGGTTGGTGTCGCCTTCGATCTGGATGCGGTTGGCATCGAAGATCACGGTCAGGTTACCGAGCTGCTGGTTGGCGGCGAGGGAGGCGGCTTCGCCGGAGATGCCCTCTTCGATATCGCCTTCACCGCAGATGACCCAGATGTTGTGGTCGAACGGGGACTCGCCTTCCGGAGCTTCCGGATCGAGCAGGCCACGCTGGAAACGCTGGCCATAGGCGAAGCCGATGGCGGAGGCGAAGCCCTGGCCCAGCGGACCGGTGGTCATTTCGATGCCCGGGGTCAGGCCGTATTCCGGATGACCCGGGGTACGGGTGTCGGCGCCGCCACGGAAGTTCTTCAGATCGTCCAGGGTCAGGCCGTAGCCGGAGAAGTACAGCTGGACGTACTGGGTGAGGGAGGCGTGGCCACCGGAAAGAATGAAACGATCGCGGCCTTCCCAGTTGGGGTCGTTCGGATCATGCTTGATGAAGTGCTGGTACAGGGTGTAGGCGATAGGCGCCAGGGAGACGGGGGAACCCGGGTGGCCGTGTCCCGCACGCTCAACCGCGTCGGCCGACAGGACCTTGGCCATCTTGATGGCGCGTTCGTCCAGCTCGGTCTCCTTGAATTCGGTCATGGATTACTTTCCTTCCAATTGGTCGGGCCGCGTATCCGGCTTGTGCCGAGCGCTCGACGCCCTCACATTGCGTTTCCCATAGTAGCGATGTGAGGTGACGTTGTGGTGAAATTTTGGCGTGTTTTGGTAGTTTGTGTGCTGTTAGCGCTCACAATTAACATTCGCGTGAACTTCAGATGTTCGTTTGTCGATATATCTCCCAATGCCAGTCGCCGCAAGCCTTTGCCGCATGAAGGAAACTACTCTGGAAGCGAACGAATTAGCACTCCGGGCGCCGGAGTGCTAAAACATTAAAAGAAGTTTTCCGGGTACGTCTCATCAGCACCGTCAAACATAAGGCGTACCGGCACACACCTATGCATAAGGAGGCGCGCATGGCGCAATCAAGACGCATGCTGGTGTTGCGTGCCGTGGTCGAGGATTACATCCGTTCTCAGGAACCGGTGGGTTCCACCACACTGACCCGGGATCATGACCTCGGCGTCAGCTCCGCCACCGTGCGCAACGACATGGCGGCCTTGGAAGATGAAGGCTATCTTATTCAGCCGCACACTTCGGCCGGCAGGGTGCCGACCGAAAAAGGGTACCGTTACTTCGTCGACCGTTTGGCGACGGTCGTTCCGCTATCGGAGGCCCAGCGCCGCGGCATCAACAGCTTTCTGTCCGGATCGGTCAATCTGCAGGACACGCTGCAGCGGGCCGCCCGGCTGCTGGCGCAGATCACCGGACAGGTCGCCGTCGTGGCCGCGCCGTCACTGTCGAAGTCGACATTGCGGCATATCGAAATCGTGCCAGTGTCCATTAATACGCTGCTTGCCGTAGTGATCACCGATACCGGCCGTGTCGCGCAGCATATCCTCAACGTCACGAAATTGCCGGACGTGACGACGCTCACTCATCTGACCAACGAGATCAACACGCAATGCTCCGGCGTTTCGCTGACCCGCACGGCCGATTGCGTACGACAGATGGGAGCGCGCAAGGAATACCATGCGATCAGCACGCTTGCGGAAACGCTTGCGCAGGCCTTTGATGGCATGGCGGATGACGAACGCGCGAGCGAATTGTACATGGCGGGCACTTCACGGCTTGCGCATCAACGCACGGTGGCCGACCTGGCCCCGCTGTTCGACGCGTTGGAGGAGCAGGTGGTGCTCATGAAGTTGATGAGCTCGCTGAGCGAAACCACGCAATCCGACGGCGTCGGAGTGGCGATCGGTTCCGAAACGCACACGCCCGGTTTGCTGCACGCCTCAGTGGTAACCAGTGGCTACGGGCGTACCTCCGCGGCCGCCACGGACGGCGCGACGCATGCGGCCGCATCATCACAGACGGAAAATCAAAGCGGTGATGATACGCAGCAGGCGGGCGAACCGGTCGCATTCGTCGGATCGATCGGGCCGACGCATATGGACTACGCGGCGACCATGGCCGCCGTGAGGGCGGTCGCCAGATATCTGACGGCGTTCCTCGCCCACGATGAAGGTCAGCCGGCCGACTGACCCCGCCTTATGGCACAATGACACGCAGAACCAACAGGGAGAAAGAATAATCGTGACGGACTATTACGAAGTGCTGGGCGTCGACCGTTCGGCAAGCGACGACGAGATCAAAAAGGCGTATCGAAAGATGAGCCGCAAATACCATCCCGACATCGCAGGTCCGGAATTCGAAGACAAGTTCAAGGAAGTCAACAACGCGTACGATGTGCTGTCGGATCCTAAGAAACGGCAGATGTACGATGCCGGCGTCGATCCGAACGATCCGAATGCGGGCGGCATGCACGGTGGCGGATTCGGTGGCGGATTCGGCGATATG
The DNA here is from genome assembly GCF_019129655.1 of Bifidobacterium sp. MSK.17.10. Lineage (NCBI taxonomy): Bacteria > Bacillati > Actinomycetota > Actinomycetes > Bifidobacteriales > Bifidobacteriaceae > Bifidobacterium > Bifidobacterium sp. MSK.17.10. Next base: position 111,617 of record NZ_JAHOJD010000004.1, read on the forward strand.
GGGGACATCTTCAGCATGTTCACCGGTGGCGGATTCGGTGGCACCGGCGGTGGACCGACTCCGCGCACCCAGCCGGGGCGTGACGCGCTTGTTTCCGCGACCATCGATTTGAAGACGGCGGTGTTCGGCGACACCACGCACGTCAAGGTCAACACGTTCGGCCTGTGCCAGGAATGCGGCGGCACCGGCTGCCAGAACGGCACACAGCCCACACAATGTCCCGACTGCCACGGTCAGGGATATGCGCAGCGCGTGGTACGCACCATGCTCGGCCAGATGATGACCACCGCGCCATGCGAACGCTGCGAAGGCCATGGAACGGTCATCGAGAAGCCGTGCCCGTCCTGCCTCGGCCATGGCCGCGTGCGCGTCACCCGCAATGTCGGCGTCGCGGTGCCGGCCGGCGTGGCGAACAACACCCGTCTGCGTCTCGCTAATCAGGGTGAGGTCGGCGAAAATGGCGGCGTCGCGGGCGATTTGTATGTGGATATCCGCATCAAGCCGGATGACATGTTCACTCGTGATGACGACGATTTGCATTGTTGGATCAAGGTGCCGATGAGTTGGGCCGTATTGGGGCACGAAGTCGAAATCGACACCTTCGACGGCAGGCAGACGCTGGATATCCCAGCCGGCAGCCAGCCGGACGATACCGTGACGTTGAAGAACCTCGGCGTCACGCATCTCGACGACAAGAACGAGCGCGGCGATTTGGTGGCGCACGTAGTGGTGGAGATTCCTAAGAAGCTGTCCGATGACGAGCGGGAGCTGATTGAGCGGTTCGGCGAGATGCACGACACGGACGCCCAGCATGTTGTCGTGAAGTCCCGTCCGTCGTCCGGCGCGAAGAAGGGGTTCTTCTCCAAGCTGAAGGACGCGCTGCGCTAGTTTTCGCAATCCAATCGAATACGGGACATGTGAAAGAAGTCCGTATCCCAACTCATAACCTTGGGATACGGACTTCTTTCACATCTGGCGTGGCGGGTGATTCCCGCCTATTTGAGCAGCGACCTGCACATGGTGCGATACTGGCTCACATATCCTCCACCGAAGAACACGCAATGTCCTGCAATGGGGTAGAGCTGCCATAATGTGATGCGGTCCTGCCATCCGGCCTTAAGCGGATGCGCCGACTGATAGCCTTCGAGGATGTCCGTAAGATATGACATGCCGAACAGGTCGAGCATGGCAAGGTCTTCCTCACGGTGCCCACCGTGAGCCGCAGGATCGATAAGCACGGCTTCGACGTCACCGGAATCAGCAGTCCACATGACGTTGCCGCTCCACAGGTCGCCATGCACGCGTGCGGGCTTGTCGTTGGCGGCCTTGCCTAGGATGTCGGGCAAGGCGTCGATAACGGCTTCAGTCAGTTCCATGTCATAGTCGGTCAGTTCGCGACGTTTCATGCCGAGTCGTACCATCGGACGCAATCTGCCGTCCGCCAGATAGGTGGCCACATCATCCCAGGCACCGGTATCCATCGGGACGGGATCCTGCAATGGCCCGAAATAGCAGGTGCCGTCGTATCCAGTTGGAGCGGAGCCAAAATGTTCGGCACCGGCATCATGCATATGAGCTAGCGCAACACCGAAATCGCGCGCGGCTTGGATGGTCGGACCGCAGGCGTTCACGCGTTCAATGTCGAGATAATCCTTGCCCCAGTCGTATACGTCGACCACGCGTGGGCCGCCCTGCGATTGCGCCTCGCCGAGCCATTTGAGGCCGCGTCCCTCGCATTCAAAGAAACCTTCGGGGCTGAATGCCCTGCTTTTGCGGTATTTGCCCATGCCGATGAGCCTTTCTCCCATGCCGGACATGCCGGCGTACTTTTGGCTCCATTGTGTGCATGGTTTGAGACAACTATGCCGGGATGCCTTGAAAACTAGACCCCTCTCGCTACTCTTGGTCACGGAAAAACAGACGAAACCGTATTTCTACGAACATAAAGAGGGTTCATGAATTTCTTCCAAGCGATTTTCCTTGGCCTGGTGCAGGCGTTGACCGAATACTTGCCGGTCTCTTCCAGCGCCCATATCCGTATCATCGGCGATTTGATGCTGGGCTCCGATCCGGGTGCTGCGTTCACCGCCATCATCCAGATCGGCACCGAGCTTGCCGTGATCCTGTATTTCCGTCATGACATCATCCGCATTCTCGGCGCGTGGTTCGGCTCCTTGTTCGGCAAGGAGGGCAAGGACTTCAAGAGCCGTATGGGCGCGCATAACCGCGACACGCAGATGGGTTGGTTCATCATCATCGGCACGCTGCCGATTCTGATTGCCGGTCTGTTGTTCAAGGACGCCATCGAAAGCACGCTGCGTAATCTGTGGATCACCGTTACCGTGCTGATTATCTTCGGTATTCTGCTGTGGGTGGTCGACGCCCGCGCCAAGCAGGTCAAGACCATGGATGAGATGACCTGGAAGGATGCGCTGATCTTCGGCATCGGTCAGATGCTGGCGCTGATTCCTGGCGTTTCCCGTTCCGGCGGCACCATCACCTTCGGCCGTGCGATGGGCTATACCCGTGAGGCTGCAGTGCGCGTGAGCTTCCTGATGGCCATTCCGGCCGTGTTCGGCGCGGGCATCCTCGAAGCCGTTTCCGCGGTCAAGGATGTGGCCGCAGGCAATGCGGGAATGTTCCCGGGCTGGGGTGCGACCATCGCGGCCACCATCGTGGCGTTCGTGGTCGGCTATGTGGTGATCATCGGCTTCCTGAAGTTCGTGTCCACCTTCTCGTACAAGGCGTTCGCCATCTACCGCATCGCGCTGGCCGTTGTCGTGGCTCTGCTGCTGATCTGCGGCGTGCTGCACCCGACGGAAGTCGTTGCCGCCGCGTAAGCGTGATTCGGCGTAAATAAAGCGAATCCCGGCCATCCGTAAGGTGGCCGGGATTTTTTCGTCTGCGACCTCCTCCTGGAGGGGAACGACTCAGACGCCGTTGCGTAGAAGTGATTCGGCCTCACGAAGCAGTTCCTCGCAGGCAGGCATGCCATTCGAGGCGATTCGCTTCGCTCTCGCGTCCAAATCGTAATCATGTTCCAGACGAGCCAAATAGTCGCCGGCATGCATGTCTGACACCAATCCATCGGCGTCGGAACGCCATTGCATGGCCTTTCTGGTCAAATCTCCTTCAATAAGCGGATACTCGATTATTAAAGACAAGGCGCGCAGCAGCTCCAAAGTGCCTTGCATGCATTCGGTATTGGCACAGTAATGCGGTACGGATACCCATATGGATGTTGTCGGAAAGCCCGCTTCGGCGGCGAAGGCGTCAAGGATGTTGGGGATGCCCACCGGACCGTTGTATTCCCTGTCGGATTCGCATTCGCAGCCGCTTTTGGAGATGTCAAGCGGCAATGGCCGTGTGTGCGGGCATTCATCGAACATGGAGCCAAGCGTGATGACATCACTTACGTCATAGTCTTCTGCGACACGTAGCGTCTGCCTGCAGTATTCCTCCCACCGGTAATTGGGTTCGGGTGCGATTTGCGCAAGCAGGTGCAGCATGGGGGAGACGGCAATGTCATAGAAAGTCGTTTGCGGCCAGATGATGCGCTTACGCCCCTGCACGGAGCAGATCATGGGCCGGGCCACCTGATAGTCGTAGAAACCTTCGTTGTCAATATGGCGCACTTCCTGCGACTCATACCGGGACACCAAATGACGGACGACGTTCGTGGCCGCTTGGCTTGCATCGTTCCATCCTTCGAATGCGGCGATAAGTATCGTCTTGGGCATTGCGCTCTCCTCACACATGCTTTTAATGTATACCGAAAACGGGTGGTGTGACACGCGCTTCAGCCATCGGTGAATACGAATAAACCAAACCGCGACACGCTGACTTGCAAATTACACGAATGTGGTTATAGTAGATACTCGTGCTCACGCAGTGAATCTGCTGAAGACATGCGGACATAGCTTAGTTGGTAAAGCGCAACCTTGCCAAGGTTGAGACCGCGGGTTCGAGTCCCGTTGTCCGCTCTAAGGTTCCGATTGATTATCGACCTTTATGGTGGGTTAGCCAAGCGGTTAGGCAGCGGCCTGCAAAGCCGTATAGACGAGTTCGACTCTCGTACCCACCTCGCATCATGTGAGATTAGTTTTCGCATGTTGACATGACCCGGGCGGTTGGCGCAGAGGTAGCGCACTTCCCTGACACGGAAGGGGTCACAAGTTCGAATCTTGTATCGCCCACTGGAGCATTGCTCCGTACAAATTAAGACTGGGTGATTGGCGCAGCGGCTAGCGCACTTCCTTCACACGGAAGGGGTCATAGGTTCGATTCCTATATCACCCACCGTTATCACAGCTCGGTTTTGCCGGGTTTTTGTTTCCATTCCTTTTCACGCTACTTCGTCAAATAAGAATGCAAGCATCGACGCGCCGGCAAAAACAGCGATCGACGAAAAACGATTCACCACATTACACAAGAATTGCCGATGAAAATACAGAGAATCAAACGAGAGAAGCATGACTTTTGCCAAACGCATTTCTAAAATGAGTATCGTAAACAAAAAAGAAAACAAACAAGACGCAAGGTGCGTCACAGCACACCAGCAAGAAAAGGAAACATCATGAACAAGAACAAGATCTTCTCCGCAATCATGCGTGGCTTCGAAGTCAGCGGCATCAACGCTCTGTCTTCGGCTGCCGGCTCCTCTTCCGTCAACGGCGCTCTGCAGGAAATCATCGACACCCGCCGCTGATTCGGACACCACACACTGAATCCTTCTTGAAAAAGCCTGGAACGCGATTAAAAAGCGTTCCAGGCTTTTTGTTCCCCGGCAAGCGGCTACAATTGCCTATTGTGAACGAGAGACAATTGAACCTCAACCAAGCGGTTAAGGATATGGGCCCCAACGAATTGAAAGCGTACGCCGAGCTGGGGCAGAAACAACACGATGAGGCGAACCGCGAACTGGAACGACGCTGGCGCAGCTACGATGACATGCTGCCGAAGGACGAATTCGTATCCATCATCGACAAGAACGAACGGTAAATACCGTTCACAGTGTATGATTCGTGACCATGCCGGCCACAATACCGGCCAATTGCAAGGGGAGAGGGTAGAATGACAGCTATGACTGATCCGATTCCAAGCGCAGGCGAAACGACCATCATTGGTCTTCCTGCTATCACTGTACCGGTTACTTCCACCGGAGACCGTCCTCTGACGAAGGAGGACCTCAATACGATCATGCGTCTGGCCGACGGCACGGCGCTCCTGATTTCCACCAGGGGAGCGGTGTCCGGCTCGCGTTATCTCCTCGACGAGGACGAGATCACCGTGGGACGCGACCCGAGTTCCGATATCCTGCTGGACGATTCCACCGTCTCCCGCACGCACGCGGTGTTCCGCAGGATTAACGGAAATTATTCGGTGATTGACGCCGGCAGCCTGAACGGCACATACGTGAACCGTCAACGAGTGGATAGCCAGGAACTGAAGAACGGCGACGAAATCATTCTGGGCAAGTTCCGTCTCGTATATTTCACCAACAAGGCCGTCATTGCCTAATGAAACGCCCGATGCGGGATAAACTGTGAGTAACGGTTTTCCTTCAATCGCCTATGGGCTCCGAATGGAAGCTCATAGGCGATTGTTTTATGGCGTGTAGGAGAAGACAATGGACGGCGAGGCAGAACCAACAATGCGGTTGCATCTGCACGTGTCGCACGCGGTGCAGGGGGAGTTGTTCCCCTCCGCGGACGCGCAGCCCGTCACACGGGGCTATCGTGGTACGGTCGCGTCAAAAGTGGCGGGTATCACGTACCGCCAGCTTGACTATTGGGCGCGTAAACAGATAGTGGAACCATCCATCACCCCGTCGCACGGATCCGGCTCACGCAGATTGTATTCGTTCAAAGATGTGGTGATTCTTGCCGTTTCCAAAAGATTGCTGGATGCCGGAATCAATCTGCAGAACGTGACCACCGCCATCGGCTTCCTCGCGCAGCGCACGCCCGAACAGTTGGCCGGCATCATCATCATGTGCGATGGGCAGAATGTGCATGAGTGCACGGACAGCGAACAGATGGTGGCTCTGCTCCAAAGCGGCAGAGCTGTGTTCGGGGTGTCCGTCGGATCGCTATGGCATCAGATCAAAGAGGCTCTAGAACATGAGGAATACGTCGATTTGACGAAGACGCCGGCATCGACAGACACCAATAGGCCAATCGACGACATTGCCGCGATACGTATGAGAAAGAAGCTGGAATCGCGACGCAAATCCCGCGCAGCAGCCTGATCGCATACAATTGGTACGATTCAGCCCGGAACGTTCGAACGATATAACCCGCAGGGGAGTAGCGCATGCTTGATATTCTGCCGGCACTGTTGTGGATCATAGCCGCCGTCATCGCAGTGAACATTTGTTTGATTACTGCGATTCGAGGCAATCTGTTTTCCAAAAAACACCGCGATGTGCATCCGGTGCGTTGGTCGATCATCGCGCTGCATTTCACCTCATTGGTCATTGGCGCGTTGCCATATCCGGCATATGCGATGTTCAGGTCGGATTTCTCGGAGAGGTTCCAGCGTTTCTACGAACATGTCGGATGGCCATCGGCTGCGGTGATGGTCATGCTGATCGCAGCGGAACTTGTTTTCATGTATCTTCAGGCCCGAAACGGCATGCACAGAGAGATGGAGCGGAAGCTCAATCAGGCCGTCAAATAGAAATCTGACATAACGTACATTATCGGCTTTTCAGAAATGACGTTTTTCCAGGCTTAAGGAAGCGTCAAACACGCGGTTCTGACATAACGGCCTCCGTCACTCAATAAATAAAAACGTGGTTGCTGCCACGATATTGCGACAGCAACCACGTAACTGGCCTACAGCGTTTCCGTTTACGGACTCAGGCGAAATACTCCTCGACGGCCTGCGCGAGTTCATCTACCGAATCCAGAATACGGTATGCGCCATGGGCTTTGAGCTCTCCGGGCTCCGCATAGCCCCAGCCACAGCCGAGGCAGTCCAAACCGCACGCCTTGGCGCCGTCGGCATCGGTCCAACGGTCGCCGACCATCAGTGCCTTATCTCCTGCGTTCTCGTCGAAATCGATGTGCTGGAAAGCCCAACGGATCACTTGGTCCTTGTCAAGACGGGAATTGTCCTCGCTGGCACCGTAGATGCCGTCGACCATGGTGTCCAAGTGGAAATGCTCGCAAATCGGAATGCATTGGTATTGCGGCTTGCAGCTGGCAATCGCCAGATAGTATCCGTCGGCACGCAGTTTGGCGAGCTGCTCCGGAATACCTTGGTAAATCGTGTTGTTCAGGCGGCCGGGGACTTTCTGTCCGGGATTGTTCGGGTCGTCGAACACGGCCTCGTCGGCGTAATACTTGCGGTAAATCCTCACGCCTTCGTCAAGCTTGTCATCCGGAATGCCGTTGCGTTGCATCGATTCGCTGATGGCCGGTCCAATGAAACGATGCAATTCGGCATCGTCCGGCACCGGATATCCCATCTCTTCGAACGCCTTGACAACGCAGCCAATGATTCCTGGATCGGATTTCGTCAGTGTGCCATCGAGGTCAAGCAGAACGACTTTCTTCGGATGTTCGGACATGGATCTGATTCTCCCCTTGGCTGTGTGCTATAAGAATTGATGACAGAAACAATTATGCCCGGTCTCAATGACCGGGCATTCGTTCAAGTGTCGTTCAACTGCAGGTCACTCGTAGTCCGGGAACCATCCGTCACGATGCATTTGCAGACGCTTCTCCAGCAAAGCCTTCAGTTCGTCTTCGGTACGACGTTCCATGAGCATGTCCCAGTGCGTGCGTGTCGGCTTGGCGATTTCATCAGCCTCGTCGTCATTGTCTCCTTCACGGTGCGCGACGGCGCCGCAGCGGCACTCCCACTCATCTGGGAATTCTGCGCCCTCAGCGAACGGCAGAATCGTACGATGGCCTTTCGGACACACGTATGCGACGTCGGTTCGCGCCGCAAAATCCACATTGTCATCGGATTCAAGCGACTTTGCACCGATGCTCATGCCTCGCAGGCTACGTTCCGCCATATTGCTTTTGCCTCCTTGATTATCTGCTTACTCTAAGCTACAAAACACTTCGGACGTGTCACTTATTCCCGGCGTCCGCGAAAACCGATCTCCCGATTGCGCACATGCTCAGTCGACACCTGAATAGGCGACGATGCCACGGTTGACGTTCTCGTACGCCTGTTTCGCGATCGGAGCGAGCGTTTCGGCGCGTTTACCCAGGTATGGTCCGGCCACGGCGATCTGCTGCAACACGTCGGCGAGACGTTTGCATCCGCGTACGAAATCGCCGCCGGTCAAATCGGTGCCGTACAGCACACGCGACAGGCTTTCGCCCTGAGCCCATTCGTAGACGACATCGGTGATGCCGAAATCAAGTTGGCGCGGCTCGTCGAGGGCATAGTCCTCACACAGCATGGCAATCGACGCGTGCACGCCTTTGAGCTGCGCCGCACAGACGGCGACGTTCCCCTGCATTCCTCCGGGATAATGGCGCGGCTCTCCCCCGCTGCCTCTGCGTGGCTCGTAAATCAACGACATGACGGCGCTGGCCAGCTCCGTCGCATCGAGTCCGTCGAACGCGCCATCATCGATCGCCTGGGCAAGCACCAAATCAAGCTCGCTGTACAAGTGCCGCAACAGCTGTCCACGTTCGGTAAGCCGGTAATCGATATGTTCTTTTGCGCCTTCATCAAGCCGATCGAGGTATCCGAGCTCGTTCAGCACATTGCAGATGCGGTCGAATTGACGTGCCACGGAGCCGGTGCGTGAATCGTAGCGGTGCTGCACACGTTCCAATTCACGCATTTCACGCGCCCACCGATGCCCCCATTTGAGATGCTTCTGAATATCGGGGCATTTGCGGCAGGGATGGTCCCTGTCTTTTTCGCGAAGCTCCGCGATACGCCTGTCAAGGTCTTTGAACGCTTCGCTTCGCGCCTTCTGCGTGCGGAACACCTCGTGCTTGAGTTTGCGTCGTTCGTTCTTTTCCAAGTCGCTCAAGCGCATGCGCAGCCGCATGAACTCCTTGAAGTCGCCGAACTCACAATCGAACGCCCGTTCGTATCCGTCCAACGCTTTGCGCAACGTATCCATCTGCGCTTCAAGCTGCCAGGCGGATTCGTTGGCCTCCCATTGCGCGAAGGAATGGTCAAGCGTGATGCGAGCGGTCTCGTAATCGCTGGAATTAAGCAGGTTGACGGCCATGTTGAACGTCGGTTTGAAACTGGAGTGCAGCGGGTACACGCGCTTGCTGGACAGCGCGGCGGCAGTGGCGGGAATGAAGCCATGATGGTCCACAACCACCGCATGGCCGATGGTGTCGATGCCACGTCGGCCAGCGCGTCCGGTAAGCTGGGTGAACTCCCCTGGCGTCAATCCGACATGCCCGGTCCCATCGAATTTCTCAAGTTTTTCCACCACCACGCACCGTGCCGGCATGTTGATGCCCAAGGCAAGTGTTTCCGTGGCGAAGACGACCTTCACCAGCCCCTCTTCGAACAATCGTTCGACAATTTGGCGGAAGAGCGCCACCATGCCAGCATGATGCGGCGCGAATCCTTCCTCCAAGGCGAAGCGGAACTGCGAGAAATGCAAAGCCTTCAAATCCTCTTGACTGAGTTGGCCTTCGACCATCTCATCGACGATACGGCGGATGCGACGCACCTCGTCATCAGTGGTGAGTTCGAGTCCGGCGTTGATGCATTGTTCGACGGCCTGATCGCATCCGTTGCGGGAGAAGATGAAATAGATGCCCGGCAGGATGCCGAGGAAATTCAATTCATCAATCACGGCCCAACGACGTGGCGTATGGCGTTCGGGTCTGCGGGAATGGTCGTTCCATTTGCCGCCCTTGCCGCCCTTTCGTCTGTCGGGGCGCTGCTCTCCCCTACGTTTCGCGGCCTTGCGGTCGAGCTGATCGAGCCTGCTCACCAGCTGGGCGTTGAGCTTGTCTGTCTGATTGCCGTCTTTATCACGTCGATACAGGTCGATGAGTTCCGGTTCGGTGTGGTCGTCCGCCTGAACAAGCACATGCTGTTCCAACGGCACGGGCCGTTTTTCGGACACCACCAGCGTGGTGTCGCCACGGACCGATTCAATCCATTTGGAGAAGTCCTCGACATTCGACACGGTTGCGGACAGGCCGATGATTCTCACGCTTTGGGGCAGGTGGATGATCACTTCCTCCCACACCGGCCCGCGGAAACGGTCGGCGAGATAGTGCACCTCGTCAAGAATCACGTAACGCAAGGCGTCAAGCGTCATGGAATGCTCGTAGAGCATGTTGCGCAGGACCTCGGTGGTCATGACCACGATGTCGGCTTCGGAGTTGATGGACGTGTCGCCGGTAAGCAGGCCGACTCTGTCCGGCCCGTACGTTTCGACCAGATCATGGTATTTCTGATTGCTCAACGCTTTGATTGGCGTGGTGTAGAACGCTTTGACGTTACGCTCTTGGGCCAGATAGATCGCGAAATCAGCCACGACCGTCTTGCCGGCTCCGGTGGGCGCGGCGACGAGCACATTGTCGCCGGCTTCCAACGCATCATTGGCTTTGACTTGGAAATCGTCCAATTCGAATGGCATGGACCGTGCGAAACGAGACGAGACCGATTGGCGTTTGGCCTGCGTCTGTTTGAACGCCGCATAGCGTTGCGCGGGAGATAGGGCTGTGGTCATCTCGGCATCGTATGTGCCGGTGTCGTTATTGCCATGTCGACGATGATGAGTCATGGTTCCTTTTCGAATCAGTCGTTGGAATGTTTCCACTGCGCCCACTGCCGGGCATGACGGACGCGCTTTTCCTCACGGCGGCTGATGACTTCGGCATGAGCGTCGATATAACGATTGGCCGCGTCCTCAAGTGGACGTGTGAAGAACGGGGACGTGTTCTCCTTTGGTTGCGGCAACGGCTCGGACATGGCCTCGAAACGTTTGGACATGCGTCCGCCTACTTTGATGGCATCTTTGAACGCATGATATCCGCGGATGCATGCGTATGCGCCGCCGCCGACCAGCATCGTCAGCATGAACAGGACGAGTACCAGCCAAATCCACCAAGGCATAGCGCCTCCCCCGTCAGTCTTCGTTCTCTCGGTCGCCGACGCTCAGCTCATGCTGTGCTCGGGCGATGATCATCGTGCGCAACGTCTCCGGCGCGACGGCAGTAATATGACGGGCGTGCGCGATGCAGAACGCGACATACCAGGAATCGGAAGACACAATCAGATGCACCTTCTCGCCTTCGCCGCATTTCTCGACGGTGGCTCCCGACAGGCTGTCGATGAACGACAGGTCGTCCTGATTGGTTATGAACACGGCAGGTGTGCCATTGTCGAAACTCCACTTGCGCAGTTCGGATGCGGGCACGTCCGGAATGTCCACTTTTTCAGTGGGCTCGACCAGCTCCGCATGCTCGATGCGGGAGATGCGAAGCACCTGCCAGATACGAGGCTTGCCAGTAGCCTTGTTGATGGTCGTATCCGTCTTGACGAACTTCATCTTGTCCGCGGGCGCCGCGTTGGACACGTCGGTCCATACCGCCACGTAGTAAACGCCTTCGTCGACAAAAATCTTGTCTGGCGCCACTAGCTTGCGCTGTATACGGCCCGCACCGTCCGTATATTCCATGTCGAGCAGCATGCCTTTGGAGATGGCGCTCTTGACGATGGAGAAGTTCCTTGGTTCCATCTCGTATCCGGTCAGGCTCAGCCACGGCATGTCGCCAGGCTTGACGTGCTGGCGCAGTCGGCTGTACAGCGATTCCGCCTGCTCACGCAGCTTGTCCGGAAGCAAAGAGGAGTGGGCGAGATAGCTCACCGATGCGGTCAGCATGCTCAGGTACTGCTGGGAAATGCCGGCAAGGCGTTCAAGCCCCAGCGAATTCGTGGCGGAGACGATGCCTTCCGCGTCAAGCAAGGACCAATCGATATCGAAGAACTGGCTTCCGGCCATCTCGCCATCATCGGACACCGTGGTCAACGTGTTGATGTCCTTATGAATGATGTTGACGAACTTCTTCAATTCGTCATCGGACTTCGGCCTGCCGATGAATCGTTCCGCAAGTTCTTCAAGAGAGTATTCCTCACCCATGTGGGCGGACAGGAACAGCATCAGGCGAAGACGCCGATCGACCTCACTACCGGTCTGGAACGCGGAGTTCTTCTTCGGACGGCCCTTGCCTTCCTCGGTATCATCCTCATCAGTGCTGTTGCGGTTGATTTCCGGAGACACCACGGTGGAGCTGTCGGTGCCGGTGGATTCATCGGCCGGCACGAACTGCGTGGCCGCATGCAGCCGGCGGTTGAACGCGTCGACAGCCTCCTGAGGGCTCACTATGGACGCACCCGAATGAGACAGCACGAACATGGCCAGATCATCGGAGTCGGCGTAGGCGACATTGAGATGCTCGCCATCAACATCCACAGTGGCGGCGAAACGTCGCTGATCGACCACTTTGACCAGCTCGTCGGGAATGGATTGCGTGCCAAGACCCGGCGCGATGGAATCCAAGCCAAGTCCTGGAATCGGCGTCTGCGGCACGCGCGGCGCGGTACGGGAAGCGTGCTGGGGTTCGTGCGCAGGAGCCGAGGAAATCGACATGGAGCGCGCAAGGTAATTCGCAGCGGCAAGAATCGGCAGATCCTCGTCGCCGAACAGCAGACGCACGCGCGGCTCATCGCCAAGCTGCAGACGGTAGGAAGCGAAATCCTGCCCTTCTGACTTGGAGGAATATTCCGGCTGCCTTGATTCGATGGCGATGCCCATGGCGGCGAGCTTGGCGCGGTCACGCTGGAATTGCTTGGCGAAGGCGGCCTTCGCCGCTTGATCGGCGAGCTCTCCGTACGAATCGGCATACGCCTTCACACGTTGCGCGATCTGACGTGAGGTAAGCCATTGCGGAAAGGCTGAGGAGAGCACAGCCAACACATCAAGCTCATGCTTGCCCCATTTGTCGGAAAAACGTCGCCTACCGTTACTTCCCTCAGCCATTAGTCCTCACGTCTCGTTAACGTTTCTTTTTAAGTGCTTGGCCTCGTAAGCCGCACACAACATTCTATGATAGAGGTTTTTTAAGCGATTTGTGCCTATTTCACGAAAAAACATCGTTTTCGTGTTGCATGGCCGTCCAAAATCAGACCCAATCGTCCGGTTCCACGCCCTGCGGGCCGACATATTCGCCATTCGGCACATAGCTTGGTTCGCCTTGATCCTCCAGTCGCGCGTCGCTAAACAGCATCACATCCCTGCCGAAGGTCCAATCGCCATCGATATCAACGGATTTCGCCGCGGCGAGCGAAGGCACACCGTATGGGAAACGGGCATCGAAATCGTGGATGTTCTTGTAATAGCGCGCGTCCAAATGGACGTCGGGGAAGATGTAGTTGCCGTCTTCCATCTCGTACTGGTCCGTCAGATGGAATCGGTCGGACCGCATGATGAACAAATCGTCAGTGGTCTTCACCGGCAGGAAACGCATACGGTCGACGCATACGCAGGTCGCGCCATCGAAAAGCGACACCGCGGCTCCCATGGCGGTCTCCAGCTGAATGACCGGCTCGCTGGTCGGATCGGTCGGGTCGACCGTCTTCTTATTGCGGATTACCGGAAGGGGAAGCACGCCGTCATAGGATGCGAGTTTCGCTTTCAGCGCATCGATACGCACCCAAATGCTGTTCGTGTTGAAGTACGGATGCTTGTCGATGTTCTGCGCGTCGTCCTTGTCGTCTGGATGGACCTGGCTCATCTCACGCAGCATCAGACGGCCCGTGGCCTTGTCTCGCACGATGTGGCCGCCCTTACGATCGGCTGGGGTGCGTTTGGCGACCTCGATCATGAACGGTGCGCCCGTATTCTCGAAATGCTGCGCAAGCGTACGGGAGGGACGCGCGCCCAGGTTGTCGGAATTGGAGATGAAAAGGTATTTGAACCCCTGCGCCTCAAGCGCGTCAAGCAGACCGGATTCCCAAATGGTGGAGAACAGGTCGCCGTGGCCCGGCGGGCACCATTCGAGTTCCGGATTGGCCGGGAAGCTGACGGGCATTCCCGTTTCCACGCTGATCTTCGGCTCCTGATGCTGGATGATTTCCATCGGGATGTCTTCCTGATGGAATTTCTTATTGGTCTGCAGCACCTTCATGGTGTCTTTGGAGGTACGGAAGGAGTTCATCAGAGTCAATGGCAGATCGACGCCAAGTCTGGTCCGCGCGGTCAACACCTGTCCGATGATGATGTCGATGAAACGCATCTGCCGTGCCTTGTGGCGACGTACCGGCAGCAGCGACTTGGCGCAATCGAGTCCCATCGAAGTGCCAAGACCGCCGTTAAGCTTCAGGAACGCCGTTTTGGCGAACGCGTCAACGGCCTTGTCGTGATTGATGGTCTCATACACGTCATGGAAGCTGGGAACGCTGACGAGCGGTTCGACCTCGTCCTCACGAATCCAACTGCTGGCCTCCTCATTGCGCCAGACCTCGTACAGACGACGGAACTGGGCGATGGCCATGTCGGTCATTCCGTGCTTCCGCATCTTCGCGGCAGAGTATTCGAATACGTCCTCAGTCAATGTCTCTCCCTTTCGAACGGGCGTTGTTATTCGATGCGCTTATGCCATAATACGACATTCCGCCAAAATCGGGGGCATTTAGACACAGAACCAACATGAACTTCCGGTGGAGCAATTGCCGGAAAACCCTCAAATATCCGAAGCCAAACTCTCCGGAATGGATGCGACTCGCTTTCCGACACGATGTGTTTGAAAAACCGTAGAGATTATGCTATGTTTCATATTCGGTGCTTTTCGCACCGTTCGGACCATAGCGCAGTTTGGTAGCGCACTTGACTGGGGGTCAAGGGGTCGCGGGTTCAAATCCCGCTGGTCCGACCAAGAAAGCCCGTCGTTCCGCCGTTTTCCACGGCATCGAAACGGCGGGTTTTTCGTTATGTTTGGGCAGGTTTGGGCAGTGAACTGCGGCATACAGCCCCTCAGAATGGCATCTATCGGAGCCGGAAGCCGGACGTCAGGACGGTCTTGAGCGCATGCAAATATGTAGCCTGCGATATTTTTCATGTTTCTTGCCGTTTAATGCGATTAACGCATGGGTTCAGAGAGGTGATTCGGTTTGCAGCAGAACGACACGCAGCCACAGTTCGACGACGTCGACGAATTCGCCCATGTGTTCGATTCAACGCTTCCCGAAGATGAATGGAAGATTCGATTGCCCCGCGAGCTTGGCTTGGAAGCCCGCGAACGCGCTCGGCATGATGGCATCACGCTTACCGAATTGACCCGCAGGGCACTCTTGTCCGACGATTCCGATGGCTGTTCAGACGCGGTCGGCATCGGGCGCATGCCAAAGAACAGCGACGGGCGCAAACAGCTTGGCGACGAATGGAAGATCAAACTCCCCTACGCCATAGGCCATAAGGCGCGGGCCAAGGCCAAGCAGGACGGCATTTCATTAAGCTCGCTCGCGCGCAGAGCCATAACGGGGTATCTCAGAACACGCAACCAGGATGAACATCCTCTGTTCTGACGCTGTCGGCCTAAGCTGTGCGTAAAGGAAAGCAAAAGCCGGCAACGACCCAGATTCAATAAGGCAGATGGGCGTGCGCCATGGTCTGAACCAGGCGCACGCCCATCTTCTAACAGTTCCGGTGGTTACTTGCGTTTCTTCTTCTCACGGACATTCACCGAAATCTGAATCGGCGATCCTTCGAAGCCGAATTCCTCGCGCAGACACCGTTCGATGTAGCGGCGATAGCCATGCTCCAAGAAGCCGGTGGCGAAGATCACGAAGCGCGGCGGTCTGGTGGACGCCTGCGTCGCGAACAGGATTCGCGGCTGCTTGCCGCCACGCAGCGGATGCGGGTGGGCAGCTTGGATCTTGCCAAGGAACGCGTTGAGTTTGCCGGTGGGGATGCGCTTGTCCCATGATGCCAAGGCGCCACGCATGGCATTGGCCAAACGATTGGTGTGCCATCCGGTCTTTGCCGACAGATTGACGCGCTGAGCCCAAGTGACGCGATTGAACTCGGTCTTCCACAGGCGTTCCATACGCTGACGGTCGAACTCGTCCATCAGGTCCCACTTGTTGAACACAAGCACGATGCAACGGCCCGCGTCCACGGCCTGGCTCATGACCTTCAGGTCTTGGTCGGAAATCGGCTGGGAGGCATCGAACAGCACCAAGGCAAGCTCGGAACGTTCGATCGCGGCCTGCGTACGCAACGAGGAGAAGTATTCCGCGCCGGACAGCTTGTGCAGACGACGTTTGATACCTGCGGTATCGATGAACAGCCAATCCTCGCCATCGACGGTGACGACCTCATCGACCGGATCTCGCGTGGTGCCCGCAAGATCGTTGACGACGGTGCGTTCCTCGTGGGCCAGCTGATTGAGCAGGGAGGATTTGCCGACGTTCGGACGTCCGACCAGAGCCACGCGGCGCAGATGCGACGGCGTAAGGAAGCCGGATGTCCTTTCCGCTTTCTTCAACGAGTCGAGTGCGGCGTCAAGCAGTTCGCCGATGCCACGACCGTGCATGGCGGAAATGCCATACGGCTCCCCCAGACCCATCTTCCAGAATTCGGCGGTCAGGTATTCGCTTTCGCGATCATCGACCTTGTTCACCGCAAGCGTCACCGGCTTGCCGGCGGCACGGAGCATTTTGACGATGCGTTCGTCCGTGTCGGTGAGACCGACCAGACCGTCCACCACGAGAATCACGGCATCGGCAAGCTGCACGGCGATTTGCGCTTGGGATGCGATGGCGGATTCGATGCCTTCCACGTCGGCTTCCCAGCCGCCCGTGTCGACCAGTTTGAAATCGGTGCCGCACCATTCGGCGTCGTAGCTCACACGGTCGCGAGTCACGCCGGGGGTGTCCTCCACCACGGCTGCGCGACGGCCGAGAATACGGTTCACCAGAGTGGATTTGCCGACGTTCGGACGTCCGACCACGGCAAGTACGCCGACCGGTTTCGGACCATTCTTGCTTTCGCCACCAGAGAACGCCGTTCCATCGATCAGCTCCTCATCGCCTTCATCCAGCTCATAGCCTTCGAGGTTGGAAACGTACTGGCGGTATTCCTGTTCCTCGATGGCGTCGTCAACGATACGGACGAGCACGTCAAGGGTCTCGCCGAAGTTGAGATCGGAGTTGTCGACGGTCAACACGCCTTCCGCGGCGGATGTGAAGTTGGTGACTTTCGAATCGGCCTTGTCGCGTGCCGCGACATTCTCCGCACCCACACCCGAGACGGCCTGTCCGCTACGTCGGGCCTGACGGACCTCTTCACGCGCGGTAAGCAGGATGCGCACTTCGGCGTCGGGAGCGACGACGGTGGTGATATCACGGCCCTCAGCAACAATACCGGCGCCTTCGGAGAAGGAATCGACCGAAGCCTCTCGTGCGATGTAGGCACGTTGCGCGGCGATCAACACGTGACGCACGGGGATGATGTTGGACACCTTGGACACGTGCGAAGAGACCTCGGAAGAACGGATGGCCTCGCTGATGTCCTCGCCATCGGCGTACACCTTCGGATCGTCCGGATCGACGCTGATGTCGAAATGGCCGTCGGTGAAGAATTCGCCGATGGTTTCGGTGACGAGCTGCTCATCGATGGTTTCGGCATCCAAATCGATGCCTTTGTGCATGCACCACCAAGCGCAGGCACGGTACATCGCGCCTGTGTCGAGGTATGCGAAACCATAATATTTGGCCAGTGCCTTGGACGTGGATGATTTGCCGACGCCCGCAGGCCCATCAATAGCTACACGGATCACAGTCCCACCGCCTTGGATAGAGAACGGACCTCAGCCTGCGACAACACGCGATACGTGCCGCTTTTCAGGTCGCCGAGTTTGATCGGACCGATCTGCGTGCGTACCAGACGCCTGACGGGAAAACCGATCGAGCCGAAAATACGGCGCACGATGCGGTTCTTGCCCGAATGCAGCACGACCTTGACCAACGTGCTTTCGCGGCTGGAGTCGAGAATAGCGCAGCGGTCGAGTTTGATCCACCCATCGTCGAGCTTCACGCCCGTGGTGACGAGCCTGCGGCACACCTGACCGCTGATGCGTCCTTCCAGCGTGGCGATGTAGGTCTTTTCGACCTCATATTTGGGGTGCATGACGTGCTGGCTCAGTTCGCCGTCGTTCGTCATGAGGATCAGGCCTTCCGAATCATAATCCAGACGGCCCATGTGGAAAATACGCTCGTACTTGTCTCCGACGATGTCGCGCAAAGTGTAGCGTCCCTTGGGATCCTCCATGGCGCTCAGCACGCGTTTCGGCTTGTTCAACGCAAGCGTGACATGGTTCGGGTTCACGCGCACGCGAGAACCGTCGACACGGACCTCCTGACGTTTCGGATCGACTCGGGTGCCAAGTTCGGTAATCAGCTCGCCATCGATCTCAACGCGACCATCGGTGATGATTTCCTCGCATTTACGGCGCGAGCCGAAGCCCGCCTGAGCGAGAAGTTTCTGCAGGCGAATGCCTTCATTGTCATGATTGTGCGCCTTGGCGGCGCGAGAATATGCGTTTGGCATCGTTCTCCCAACGTGGCCGGATAATACTTACAGGGACTGCTGGTAGTATGGCAGTCGTTTGGCGGCTTTCATAAAAACCGCAACTTGTCCACTATATGACAGAGGAAAGACTATGACTGCTGTTGAAGCAACGTCCGTAACAGAGGAAGAACAGAGCAAGCCATTGGCCCTTCGCGTAGGCGCGGAGCTGGTGGGAAGCTTCATCATCTGCTTCGCCATCTACTCGATTTGCACGCTTGGTTCCGCGATCTACGGCGTGAATATGGCGTTCATCGCCCTGCTGACAGGTTTGGTGTACGCCGCCGCCACCCTGATATTCGGCACGATTTCCGGCGCCCAGTTCAATCCGGCGGTCTCCGTTGCGGCGATGCTGTCCGGCAAAACCCATGTGCTTGACGGAGTGCTCTATATTATCGCTCAGGTGCTGGGTGGTATCGGCGCAGGCGCCGCCATCCGCTTCCTGCTGCCGACATCCGAGCAGGTAACGCTGAAAATCTGGCTGACGCCGGTCATTAACGGTTTTGACAAGAATTCCGTCTCCTATGCCACGCTCGGCAACTACGGCGTGTCCTTCAGCATCACTCTGGCCATCGCCGTTGAACTCGTCGCGGGCATCATCATCGTCGCCACCGCGCTCAACACCACCAGTGAATCCGGAAAGACCAATACCAGCCATGCCATCGCCATGGGTCTCGCCTACGGTGTCGGTGCCGCAATCTCCTATCCGGTAACAGGCGCCGCTCTGAATCCGGCTCGTGCCACTGGCATCGCCATCTTCGCCCAGAATCAGGGCCTTTCCCAAGAGCCTCTGCAGCAGCTGTGGGTGTTCTGGATCTGCCCGATTCTCGCAGCCGCCATCGTCTCGCTTGTGGCCATAGTCGCGTCCATGATCGGCACCAAGAAAAACGTTTCGGAAGCCGAGCAGGATTCCGAAACGCTGGAGACCATAGCCGACGACGCGTCAGACGATGCCGACGGGCACGAGGGCGAGCAGGATGAACAGTCCGACGCCCAGACCGATGCCGATGAAAGCGTCGAAGCCAACTGAACGGACTTTCCAAGGACTACGCTCGCGCATTACGAGTCTGATTAGTCCTGTTATGATGGCCGTCACCGCGATTACCGTGGTGGCGGCTTTTACATGGCCTAAGACCGCAAGCACTGTGGCTATAACCACCATTGCCGCAACGATCCATTCAAACCACGGCTTGCCTTCATGGTCTTCGGAAACGTAGGGATGACTCATATCGCAGGCCTTTCGTTATATGTCAACGCGCGTCCGCGCACGGAACGCAATCATAATAATAAAACGTGGCGTCCGAAACCAGCGAATGGTTTCGGACGCCACGTCATTTATCGCGCCGCGACGCTCCCAGCTTGCCGGTCGACGCTTCCACTGAACTCAGTGGAAGAAGTGTCGGGTACCGGTCACATACATGGTGACGCCGGCCTTGCGGGCCGCCTCGAACACTTCCTCATCACGAATGGACCCACCAGGCTGGACGATGGCCTTGACACCGGCGTTGATCAGAATCTCGGCACCGTCGGCGAACGGGAAGAACGCGTCGGACGCGGCCACCGCTCCCTTGGTGCGGTTGGCTCCGTCAGCCAGCGTGTTGGCACGCTCGACGGACAGATTGGCGGAATCCACACGATTGACCTGGCCCATGCCGATGCCTACGGTTGCCTGATCGTGAGCGATAAGTATGGCGTTGGATTTGACGCACCGGATGGCACGCCATGCGAACACCAGATCCCTGACGGTTTCAGCGTCGGCCGGCTCGCCGGAAACCAGCTTCCACGCGTTCGGATCGTCGCCTGGAGCGTCAATCAGATCGGTGGACTGCACGAGCAGACCGCCGTCAATCTGACGGAACTGGGTCTTGGTCTTCGGAGGCTCAGACACCTTCAGGATACGCAGGTTCTTCTTCTTGGTCTGGAGCAGTTCAAGCGCATCGGCGTCGTAATCGGGCGCGACGATGACTTCGGTGAAGATTGGACGAACACTTTCGGCCATTTCCATGGTGACCTTGCTGTTCGCAGCAATCACACCGCCATAGGCGCTCATCGGATCGCATGCGTGCGCCTTCTTGTGCGCCTCTGCCACGGTAGCGCCGATGGCCAGACCGCATGGATTGTTGTGCTTGACCACTGCGACGGCGATCTGAGGCGCGAAATCCCACACGGCACGCCATGCGGCGTCGGCATCGACGTAATTGTTGTAGCTCATCGGCTTGCCGCCAAGCTGTTCAGCGTGTGCGAAGCCGTTCTGGTTGAGCGGATCCAGATACAGCGAAGCCTGCTGGTGAGGGTTCTCGCCGTAACGCAGCACGTGCGCGCGGTCCCACGTACGGGTGAACGTGGCCGGGAACTTGGCCTCATTCACTTCGGTCTCGCCTTCGGAAACCGGCTGTTCGATGGACGCCGGCTTCGGCCAATGCTTCGCGGTCCACTCGTTGATGGTGGCGTCGTAGGCGGCCGTATGGGCGAACGCCTTTCCTGCGAGCCAGCGACGCTCATCAAGGGAGAAGCCCTCGCCGTTCTCGATGCGGGAGGCGACGAGTGCATAATCGTTCGGATCGGTGATGATGGCGACGGTGGCGCTGTTCTTGGCTGCGCCACGCACCATGGACGGACCGCCGATATCGATCTTTTCGATGGTGGCGGCTTCGTCAGCTCCGGAGCGGACCGTGTCGGCGAATGGATACAGATTGACGACCACCAGATCGAACGGTTTGATGCTAAACTTCTCGAGCTGGGAGGCATGGTCGGGGTTGGTCATGTCGGCGAGGATACCGGCATGGATATGCGGGTCAAGGGTCTTGACGCGGCCATCAAGGCATTCCGGGAAACCAGTGACTTCGGAGACCTCGGTCACTTTGACACCCAGCTCAGCCAGACGCTTCGCGGTGGAACCGGTGGAAACCACCTCGGTGCCCGCCTTGATGAACGCTTCGGCAAGCACCTCGATGCCTTCCTTATGGAAGACTGATACCAGAGCCCGTCGTATCGTTCGATTCGTTGTTGTCACCATGATCCTCCTTGTTATTGTTGTTCGAGGCGACCGTGCGAAGCGCACGTGTTTCCTCACGGCTGTTTTCCGTGGATTCGGGGGCGGTCTCCCTCTTTCCACGTTCGCGTATACGCTTCATCATCCAGCGTATGGCGAAAAATATGCTCACGGCCACCAAAGTCAGTAGCCATGCGGAGAACAAACCCATGGCGGTGGGTTGTCCCACCTTACGGGTTGACGCGATCACGTCTACGCCGACGTGCGCAAGATGTTTCGACCCCAAACCTCCGTTTCCCAGGGCGAACAGCAAGCTGGAAGCCACGGACACGACGGCGCTGGTAATCGAAAAAGCAGCAATCGGATAGGCAAAACTCAGCACAACGCGTTTGACGTCGATGTTCCGTCCTGATTCACCTACTCTGATATGGAATCCCTTATTAAACAACATGACGACCATGCCGGTAGCAAAAGCGGATGCCAATGGTATGCACATCAGCGCGATTCTCACCCAATCCGTCTCAACCGCCTGTGGCATCATACCGAAAAGCGGCAAGGCGGGGAGCCCGTCGCCCTGTCCGGTCCATAATGTGAATTCGGCTAAATCGCCGATTGAGAAGCCGGCGCCGAAAGTCCATGAGACAGCCCAAATCATCAGATTCGGAAGCCATGCGAGCATACTGATCGTGGTAAGAATACGAGACCCGTTCTGCATGCCCGAAAGTTCATATAGCTTCGCTATCGATGATTGATTGCTTATTGCCCAAAAAACAACGACGATCAGACCGACCAGCAGATACGCCGCCTCCAGCAGCAGCCCTAGGACGGAACCGATGACCATGGTCTTTCGCACCGGCGATGACACATGAGATCGAATCCATTCGGTACAGGCTTGGGTCCATGACGCATTCGGAATCGCCGCGACCGCATATCCGAGGATGAAAACAAGCGCCGTTTTGATGGCGATCATCGTCATCGAATCAACGATTTCGATATTTATGCTTCTGGCGAAGAAGATGTTTACGGCTTCCCAAAAGACCAGACCGGCCGCGAATCCACGCAGACTCGTGCCGAATCTTCTGGCGAGCTGCGCGATAAGGGCGATAAGCAGTACCGTCAAAAGCAACGGCACAATCGTCAACGTGATGGCATCAGTCTTGAACCCGATACCTTGGCTGAGCAGCACCAACGCCTCGGTAAGAGGCACCGAGAAGGCGGAGAGATTGTCCCCGCCTTCTTCCATGGATATGACCAGAAGCATTAGGGCCATATAGCAGCCCAAGGCAACGGCGTAAATAATCATGGACACTGCCGCGACGGCAAGCCCTTTCAGCCAATACTTCAGGTTCGTCATCATAGCGATTGGGAAGCGAGCACCTCTCGCATGATTTCAGCGGTCTGTCCGGGAGTACGACCGACACGGATGCCAACGGCCTCAAGGGCTTCTTTCTTATCCTGCGCGGTGCCCTTGCCGCCGGAAACGATGGCGCCGGCATGGCCCATCTGCTTGCCTTCCGGCGCGGTGAATCCCGCGATGTAGGCCACGACGGGCTTGGTCATATGTTCGGAAGCCCACTTGGCAGCGTCCTGTTCGGCGCTGCCACCGATTTCGCCGATCATGACAACGGCTTTGGTGGCTTCATCGTTCTCAAAGGCTTCCAAAGCCTCCTGCAAGGTCGTGCCGACGATCGGATCGCCGCCCGCGCCAAGGCATGCGGTGAAACCGATGTCAGACAGCTCCCCCATCAGCTGATAGGTCAACGTTCCGGACTTGGACACCAAACCCAACGGGCCGCGGGACACGATGCCATCTGGAATAATGCCGAGGTTGCAGCCCTTGGCGTCCTTAGAAGATGGCAGCGTCAACAGACCAGGACAATTCGGCCCAACGATGCGCACGCCCTTACGCAAGGCCAACTCGACGAAATACGCGCTGTCCGCCACCGGAATGCTTTCGGTGATGACGACAATCAGTTCGATGCCGGCTTCAATGGCCTCAACGACGGCGTCCTTGGCGAAGCGCGGCGGCACGAACACGACGCTTGCTTTGGCTCCAGTGGCTTCGATGGCTTCAGAGCAGTTGGCGAACACGTGAATGGTGGCATCCTCGCCATTTTTGGCTTCAGGGAAGGTGACGTCCAGCCCAGCCTTGCGGGCGTTCACGCCACCGACGATGTTGGTGCCGGCCTTGAGCATGCGGGCCGTGTGGGTCATACCCTGATGCCCGGTCATGCCCTGGACGATGACCGGAGCGCCATCTTCAATGAAAAGCGTCATTTCAGCGAACCTCCTTGGCCGCGAAACGTGCGGCCTGCTGTGCGGCTTCCTCCATGGTCTGAGCGACGTGCAGGTTGGCGCGGCCGGCTTGGGCCAAAATGTTCAGACCTTCCGCCGCCGCATTGCCATCGAATCGCACGACGATAGGCTTGCTGCTGCCAAGTTCGTCAAGCGCCTCGAGAATGCCCTTCGCGACCTGTTCACACGAGGTGATGCCACCGTACACATTGATGAGCACGGATTCGACCTGCGGGTCGGACAGCACGATTTCAAGACTATTCGACATCACTTCGGCGGAAGCGCCTCCGCCGATGTCGAGGAAGTTTGCGGGCTTGACATTCGTGCCCTGATCCTCGCCTGCGCCTGACACCGCGTCAAGAGAGCTCATGACGAGTCCCGCACCATTGCCGATCACACCGACGGAACCCTTGAGATGCACATAATGCAGTCCATGTTCGCGGGCTTTTTGCTCATATGGATCGACATGAATCGGATCGGTGAAACGTTTCCAACCATCATGGCGGAACGATGCATTGTCATCAAGGGAGATCTTGGCGTCCAGCGCGCACAACGACTTGGAAGATTCGTCATCCGGATCGCCGATCTTTGCAAGCGGGTTGATTTCCACAAGCGTGGCGTCGTTCTCCTTGAAGCAACGCCACATTTTCAGCAGAATCTGCGCGGCCTGATCAACATCGGCATGATAGAAGCCGATGCTTTCAGCCATCTTGGTGGCCGCTTCCAAATCGAAATCGTCAAGAGCATCGATATGCAGACGCTTCACGGATTCCGGATGCTCTTTGGCGATTTCCTCAACCTCAGTACCGCCATTCGCAGTGGCGAGCACGTCGAAATCACGAGAGGACCGGTCCACTGAGATGGAGACGTAATACTCGTGAAGGATGTTCTTCGCCTCGGCCACCAGCACGCCGCTGACCTTGTGCTTGTGAATGGTCATCGGCAGAATGTCTTCCGACGCGAGAATGGACTCGTCACGGGTCTTGGCGAGCTTGACTCCGCCGGCCTGGCCACGGTGTCCAATCTTCACCTGCGCCTTAATCACATTGGGATATCCAATCTGGTCGGCCGCTTCGGCGACTTCATGGGAGTTCTGGGCGAATATTGCCTTAGGAGTCGGGATACCCTGTTCTTCGAGCAATTCCCTGGCTTGATACTCATAGAGATCCATGGATCATTCCCTTTGGTTGTTTGTTCTGAATGGTTGACGAAAACGGAGTTATCAGGCAGGCATGCACACCAGCGAGCTTGTCGGATAATCGCCTAGCGATTTCATGCCGTCAATACCGGTAAGTTCCATGACGAAGCTGAATCCAGCAACGACGCCTCCGCACTTCTCGATGAGGCTACGCGCCGCATTGGCGGTTCCACCGGTGGCGATCAGATCGTCGACGATCAATACGCGCACTCCCTCATGGACAACGTTGGTTTCGATTTCCATTGACGCCTGACCATATTCGAGGTCATAGCTTTGCGACATGGTTTCTGGAGGCAATTTGCCGGCTTTACGGACCGCGATAAACCCCTTTCCGAGATGGGCGGCCAACGCTGGACCGAACAGGAATCCACGGGCTTCAAGGCCGGCGACCATGTCGAAATCATCGACGTCTACTGGCAATGCCGCTTCAAGGGCCCCCATCAAAATACCGAACGCGCGCGCATCAGCCAACACCGGCATGAAATCGCGGAATAGGATGCCCTCCTTCGGAAAGCCCGGAATAGTACGTATTTTCGATACAAGATATGCTGCGTCTTCGGCTCCAACTTTGTTCAAGCCCGAAACGGTGATATCCGATGCTGCCATGACAGTGGTTTCCTTCTACCTTGGTTTACGGCACTTTGAATTATAGGTTTCCCGTGCGAAAAAGAACGGCGAAAACCTCAAAAATGAGATTTTCGCCGTCTAAAAATCAAAGAAATCAATCGTTCTTCTGCTCGTCAATGGGCTGCTGAATAACATCGGTATCCTGTGCGGGCTCTTCAGTCGCGTCGACGACAGGCTTCTGGTCGGGCTCGTCTTCCTTGGATAGCGGATTGCCGTTCTCATCGACCTCATCATCATGCACGTATGCCGGACGGACATATTCACGGCTGATGGCGTTGAAGCCGAAACGCAGTTGCGATCCTTCGGAATCAACGACGATCTCCTCGTATTCCGTATCGACGGAAACGACCTTGCCGATGATGCCACCGATGGTGATCACTTCAGTGCCGGGCTGCAGACTAGAACGGAAATTCTGACGTTCAGCTTGCTGCTGCTTGGCTTTCTTGGACTGCCAGAACATCATGCCGAACATTACAACGATAAGAACAACGAGAAAAAGGATATCCAAAATAAACTCCTCGGAGTCAGGGTCTCAACCGGAACACATTACTCAAGATGTGAAGTCTATGACATCTTATTGACATCATATGCGGATTCGTCGGGAGTGATACCAAGATGCTCCCATGCCTTGCGCGTGGCCACGCGGCCTTTCGGCGTGCGGATGAGGAAGCCCTCACGTACCAGATACGGTTCGCATACCGTTTCCACAGTTTCCGACTCCTCGCCCACCATGGCCGCCAGATTGTTCAAGCCGACGGGGCCTCCGTTGAAATTGGTGACGATGGCCTTAAGCACTGCTATATCCAGACGGTCAAGACCTTCGGTATCGATCTGATAAAGCGCCAACGCCTCCTTGACATCATCGGGACGCACCGATTCGAGATCGTGCACGATGGCCCAATCCCTAACACGACGAAGCAGGCGGTTGGCAATTCTCGGCGTGCCGCGGGAACGCATGGCCAGTTGGCGAGCGGCCCCGTCCTCCAACTGGATTCCCAACACTGCGGAGGAACGCTCAATCAGCTTTTCAAGCTCCTCATGCGGGTAGAAATCCAGATGCGCCGTGAAACCGAACCGCGCACGCAGCGGCGAGGGAAGCATGCCCTCTCGCGTGGTGGCACCGATAACCGTAAACCGAGGCAATGTCAGCGGAATGGATGAAGCTCCAGGGCCTTTGCCGACCATCACATCAACACGGAAATCCTCCATGGCGATGTACAGCAGTTCCTCGGCGGCACGGGGCAGACGGTGGATCTCATCGATAAAGAGCACCTCGCCGGCGTCCAGCGAACTCAGAATCGAAGCCAAATCACCAGCATGTTGGATGGCGGGACCGGAAGTGACGCGGATTGGAACTTCCAATTCATTGGCCACAATCATGGCCAAAGTGGTTTTGCCAAGTCCCGGAGGCCCCGCAAGCAGGATATGGTCCGGAGGAACGTCACGTTTTCGAGCAGCATCGAGGAAAAGCTGCAACTGCGCTTTGAGTCTTGGCTGTCCGATGAATCCCTCGAGGATATGAGGACGAAGCTCCTCGTCGCTGACCGGTTCGTTGCCGACGGGTGCGGCGGAAACCATACGGAGGGATTCCTCGTTCGCCCCGGTGTTCGGCTGTTCGAATGTATCAGTGTTCGTCATAATGGTCCGTTTCATCTACCTCTATCCAACGATGTCAGCGCGAGCTTCAGCACGCGTGGAACATCCTCGGCGTTCAACGGCGTCTCGATTTGATTATCGGCGCAGACCGTCTGCACCGCATGGACAGCGTCCTGCTGGTGCCATCCCAAAGACATCAGACCTTCGACGACCTGTTCGGCCCCAGTGTCTTCAGGAGTCGAAGCGGTTGCGGAAGAACCCTCGATCTGGCTCAGATCAATGGAACCTTTCAGTTCGAGGATGATTTTCTGCGCGCCTTTCTTGCCTAATCCCGGAGCCTTGGCCAACGCAGTGGCATCACCATCCGCCACAGCCCTCGCAAGTCGATCGGGAGGCAAAGTGGACAGCAACGATAGCGCGACTTTCGGTCCGATGCCACTGACCTTCTGCAATTGCAGGAACATGCGTTTCGAGGCCAGCGTGCCGAAGCCGAATAAAGTGATGGCGTCCTGGGACACATTCAACGAAGTGTAGACCTTGATTTCCTGGCCGGCGTGCATGGAAGCCAAGTCGGCGGATGGCATCCTGACCTCGTAGCCGACTCCCCCGACCTCGATAATGGCCGATACGGCGTCTACCGACTCCACATGGCCACGTAGCATGCCAATCATTATGGACGTCTCCTTCGCACAGGTCTAGAACATCTGTTCGATACAGCTTACATGCCTCTGCGGACGCCTTGTCTGCGCGCTGCTTTTTGCGAAGCCTGCGCCCACTGTCGTTGCGCCGCCGTGAGATGCTGTTCGCGTTCGCCGCCTTGCAGCGCACCAGCCGGACGCAACGCGTGACAGATCGCAATAGCCAGCGCGTCAGCCGCATCAGCCGGCTTTGGCAGCGTGTTCAAGCCCAATATCCGCGCCACCATACGTTCCATCTGGATTTTCTCTGCTTTGCCGTTGCCGGTGATTGCAAGCTTTGATTCCGTCGGCGTATGCAACGCTACAGGAATGCCGCGTTGCGCCGCAGCGAGCATCGCCAACCCTGCCGCCTGTGCGGTTCCCAGCACCGTGTTACGGTTTTCTTGCGCAAACACTCGTTCGATGGACACCGCATCGGGAGCAAATCGTTCGATTTTTTCCACCAAGCCGTTGTAGATGGCCAGCAGACGCAGATCCTGGGAGGTTTTTGGATCGGAACGCACCACATCCACGTGGATAAAAGAAAGCCGGCGGTATGCGCCGGCTTCAATCACGCCGACCCCGCAGCGAGTCAGCCCGGGGTCGACGCCAAGAATAATCACGCTGGATTACTCCTCGTCAAGCTGGGCCATGACCTCGTCGGAGGCGGTCCAGTTGGAGTAGATGTTCTGGACATCGTCCAGATCATCGAGGTTGTCGATGAGCTTGGAGACCTTCTGGGCATCCTCAAGGCTCAGCTCGACCTCGTTCTTCGGCATCATGACCAGATCAGCGGAATCGTAATCGAAACCGGCGTCCTGGAGAGCCTTGCGCACGTCGATCATGTCGGACGGATCGGTGATGACGGTGAATACCTCACCATCGTCGGTCACGTCTTCGGCACCGGCTTCGGCGGCCTTCTCGAACAGGTTGTCGAAGTCAACGCCTTCGGCCGGAACAACGATCTGTCCCTTGCGTTCGAAGTTGAAGCTCACGGAACCAGTGGTGGCCAGGGAGCCATTGCCCTTGGTCAGGGTGGAACGCACGTCGGCGGCCGCACGGTTGCGGTTGTCGGTGAGGCATTCGATGATCAGGCCAACACCTGCCGGGGCGTAACCCTCGTACACGATGTCTTCATAGTTGGCGCCGCCGGCTTCCTCACCGGAACCACGCTTGACGGCGCGCTTGATGTTGTCGGCCGGCATGGAGGCCTTCTTGGCCTTGTAGATGGCGTCATACAGGGACGGGTTGCCGTCGGGATCGCCGCCACCCATACGTGCTGCGATCTCGATGTTCTTGATCAGCTTGGCGAACAGCTTGCCGCGCTTCGCGTCGATGGCGGCCTTCTTGTGCTTGGTGGTCGCCCACTTGGAATGACCTGACATAATGCTCCTAGGCAGGTTGCGGATGTTTCAAACGAAATGATTCTAAAGCGGTTCGCCGACAAAATGCCGAATACGAACCTGTGGCATTTCGCTTTTCGAACTTTTGGATGGGGTCTGCCCCGGCTGTGACTACCGCCGATATGTTTTCTCCCCTATGACCATTTGGCGCTTGGCTTCGAAGATGCGTTGGAATACGGTGACTAATCCCAATCCGGCCAACAGTATCATGGCGATGGCGAGCCACAATCCCTGACGCGTCAATCCGGTGATGGCCATGCCCACCAGAATGATGGTCAAGCGATCGGCACGAGTGGCGATGCCGTTTTTCACCTCATAGCCGACTGATTCGGCACGAGCACGGGCATATGAAGTGACGAACGATGTCATCACGGCCACCGCGGCGGCGGCGATACCGATCATGCTCGTATAGTCAGGCGTGTTGTCGATGGCCGTATGCCACCAGTCACGATGCATAAGAAAGAAGATGATCACGCCTACGAGCATCGCCCAATCAGCGATGCGATCGAGCGTGGAGTCGAGAAAAGCCCCGAATTCGGTCCCACCCGTGGTAAGCGCGGCGATCGAGCCATCCAACGAATCGGCAAGCACAAGCAGAGTCAGAACAACCGCTCCCCCAAATAGCCATCCGGTCACACCGGTGGCGATGGCCACGACGATGGTGCCGACAGCACCAATCACCGTCACCGCATTGGCGGTCAGTCCTATGGCGATCAACGCTTTGGCTATTGGCTCGATGAGTTTTTTGAACGGCGCACGAAGATGCTCAAGCATGTGTTACTTCCTTCTCGATGAGAAAATGAGAAACGGCGCACAAACCTCTTGTCGAGATTCGTGCGCCGTTTCACGGTTCATGGTCGCGTGCGACTTGTTGCCACCGGTCTCGCTCAGTCGGCGAGGGCGGCCTTGAAGTCGTCTGCGGTGTTGACCTGGACGCGCTTCTTGATTACGGCCAGAATGTTCGCCTTCGCCTCATCGACCGGCACGCCGTTCAACTGGCTGCCGTCGCGGAAGCGGAAGCTGACCGCGTTGTTGTTCATATCCTCTTCGCCGACGATGAGGATGAACGGCGCCTTGGACTTGGATGCGTTGCGGATCTTCTTGCCGAAGCGATCGTCGGACAGGTCGATCTCGCAACGGACGGTCTCCTCTTCCAAGCTGGCGATGAACTTCTGCAGGTGCGGGGCGAACTCGTCCGCGACCGGCACGCCAAGCACCTGGACCGGGGCGAGCCACGCCGGGAAGGCGCCCGCGTAATGCTCAAGCAGCACCGCGAAGAAGCGTTCGATGGAGCCGAACAGCGCGCGGTGGATCATCACCGGACGCTGGTGCGTGCCATCGGCGGCGATGTATTCGAGCTTGAAACGTTCCGGAAGGTTGAAGTCGAGCTGGATGGTGGACACCTGCCAGGTACGTCCGATGGCGTCACGGGCCTGCACGGAGATCTTCGGACCGTAGAAGGCTGCGCCGCACGGATCGTCGACCAAGTCCAAACCGGATTCCTTGGCGACCTCGGCCAGCGTGTTGGTGGCTTCCTCCCAAATCTCGTCGGAACCGACGTACTTGTGCGGATCCTTGGTGGACAGCTCCAGATAGAAGTCATCCAGACCGAAGTCCTTCAACAGGCCGAGCACGAAGGTAAGCAGGCTCTTAAGCTCGTCCTTCATCTGCTCGCGGGTGCAGTAGATGTGGGAATCATCCTGAGTCAAGCCGCGCACGCGGGTCAGGCCATGCACTTCGCCGGACTTCTCATAACGGTACACGGTGCCGAATTCGAACAGGCGCAGCGGCAGCTCACGGTAGGAACGCTGGCGGGACTTGAAGATCAGGTTGTGCATCGGGCAGTTCATCGGCTTCAGGTAGTAATCGAAGCCTTGCTTGATGACGTTGCCGTTCTCGTCCTTCTCCTCGTCCAGACGCATCGGCGGATACATGCTGTCCTTGTACCACTGCAGGTGGCCGGAGGTCTCATACAGGCCGCCCTTGGTGATGTGCGGGGTCTGCACGAAGCTGTAGTGGTGCTTGCGGTGCATCTCACGGGAGTAGTCCTCCATGGCGTTGATGACGGCCGCGCCCTTCGGATGGAAGACGGCAAGGCCCGGACCGATCTCATCCGGGAAGGAGAACAGGTCCATTTCCGCGCCGAGCTTGCGGTGGTCGCGCTTGGCGGCCTCCTCCAGACGGGTCTGGTATGCCTTCAGGTCCTCCTTGGTGGCGAAGGCGGCGCCGTAAATGCGCTGCAGCATCGGATTGGCCTCGCTGCCGCGCCAGTATGCGGCGGCGGAACGCTCTATCTTGAACGCCTTGATGTAACGGGTGTTCGGCAGGTGCGGACCACGGCACAGGTCCTTCCAAACCACATTGCCTTCACGGTCGACGTTATCGTAGAAGCTCAGTTCCTTGCCGCTGATTTCGGTGGCGGCTTCCGGGTCAAGATGCGCTTCCTTATCCTTGATAAGTTCAAGCTTGTAGGGCTGGTCGGCTTCCTCGGCAAGAGCCTCTTCCTCGGTCACCACGCGGCGGCGGAAGGACTGGGAGGACTTGATAATGCGCTGCATGCGCTTTTCGATTTCCTTGAGGTCCTCCGGAGTGAAAGGGGTCTCGACATCGAAATCGTAGTAGAAGCCGTCTTTGATGACCGGTCCAACACCAAGCTTGGCGTCAGGGCGAATCTCCTGCACGGCCTGGGCCATGACATGGGTTGCGGAATGGCGCATGATGGCCACACCGTCCTCGCTATCGAGCGCGATGGGTTCCACAACGTCGCCGTCGTGCAGCTCGGTATAGAGATCGCGGGGTTCGCCGTTCAAACGCACCGCGATGATGTTCTTGTCGTCGGAGAAGAGCTGGACGCCGGTCTGGTCTGCCGCCACCTCCTTCTTTTCGCCGTTGAGTGTGATGGAGATGGTCTGTTCAGCCATGAGTTGTCCTTTGCTATCGGGGTCCGCGTTACCAATGTGCAGGCCTGGACTATATATCAACGATGAACAAGATAGGGTCAAGCGCAGACAACGGCACGCCATTTCGGTGAACGGAAGAACAACGCTGATTGAATGTCGCGAAAGGAAAGGTCCTTTACCGTTTACTGTCCGATGACGTGCGCATATGTATACTGCGGAGCCTGACGTGTGGACTTGATCATCACTTTGTCAGAGGGGCTGACCGATACCGTAGCGCCATACTTCACTTTGAGCCGCGACCCGACGCCACCGGCCAGATTGACCGCGTTCTGCAGATTGTCGCTGTCGCCGATCGCGCGAATGGTGAATGGGGATTTCAGTTTGGTGCCATCGCAGACGAGACTGCCGGCCGTGCCACTGATGTAAGTACTGGTTACCACGCGGACATTGTTGATCTCAATGACCTCGGCACCACTGTTGCGCAATTCCTCAAGCAACGTGAACAATATCGCGGAGTCAATCCTCTGTTTGGAACCCTGCGATATGCGGATGACCACGCCTTCTCCCGTAGCCGCGAGACGGCCGGATAGGATGCCGTTGGTCTGCGCGTTCTGCTTGGCGATTTCCGCGGCCTTCTCATTTTTGTCCGCGGTGTCTTTCAAAGCGTTCAGCTGGCTGGAGAGTTCGTTCTTACGCTGTTCGAGCTTTTGGACCTGAGCGTTGGTCTCGCTGATGAGCTTGGTTAATTCATCTTCGCTCATCGTCTCATAGGTGGATGTCGTGTTGTTTATCTGGATCACATAGCCGAAGCCAAGCAAGGCGCACAATATCGTGACCAGAATGCTGGAATACAGTCGGGTTCGTGTGACCTTCGCATCAAGTGAGATTCGCTTCTTGGCCTTGACCATGGGGAACGCACCGGTTTGGGTGCTGTCATTGTTCTGGTCCTTGACCCTCTGCTCATGGATTCTGGACAGCATGTCCTTGCTGTTCGCGTCTTGTCCGCTCATACCGCATCAACCTTTAAAGATGAAGCGTCGAATGGAGGACACATTGGTAAAGATTCGTATGCCGAGCACTACGATCACTGCGGTCTGCAGCTGGGAGCCGACTCCCAACTGGTTGCCGAGGAACACCAGCAGCGTTGCGGTGATGACATTCGAGAAGAAGGAGATCACGAACACTTTATCGGAAAAGCTGCGTTGGAAATACGCGCGTGCGGCGCCTAGCAACGCATCCAACGCGGCCAATACCATAATCGGCAGATACGGTTGGAGCTCGATGGGGATGTCCGGACGAACGAATACACCGATTACCACGCCGATGATAAGTCCCAAGACAGCTGCCATTACTTGTCCTTCCTCACATGCGTCGTGTCGCCAGCCACTGCAGCATCAAGTGTAATCGATTTGCTTTTGCTTATCTGCGGATAGATGCCGGCCTTTTTGAAATCGTCATACAGTTGTTTCTGCGTTGTCTTGCTTACCGATTTCGCCAAGGTCGCCTGATTGCCTATCGCCTCGATTCGATATGGGCTTTGCACCGAATTGACTCCGATGAGAATCGTCGATCCGGCGGTTCGAATCGAGGTTTGCACGCCAAGGCGGTTGCCGTTGATCGCGATCGCCTCCGCTCCGGATTGCCATAGCAAGGAGACAAGCAGCTGCAAATCGGAATCGGTGACGACTCGAACCTGGCTGCCATTTTCTCTTGGCAGTGAGGAGTCGGCATTGTCACCGCTGACGGAAAGCGGGTTGGCTACGGTCAGGACAATGCCTTCCCCTTGCACCGGAAGCGTTCCATTGACCATTTCATCATCCTGCATCGTCTGGTTTAGGGACCAGCTTGCCAAGGATTCCGATTCAGATTCGATTTGCGACCGCAAGTCGTTGACGTCCTTGGTGAGGTCGCCGACCCGCTTCGTTTGTTCGGTCAGCTGGCTTGCCAACTGCTTGCGTACTTCTTTGCGTGGGTCAGTGCTCAGCTGGCGCACGAAAACGCTTCCCGCGGCACCCACAGCGATGCAGATGAGGAACACCAGAATCCTGGTGGCCCAAATCGAAACCGCCGAACGTTTTTTAGTGGCCAGGCGGGAGTCCGAATACAGGACGTCCATCGGACGATTGGTCAAATCGTCAATAAGCCGAAGCGAATCGTCATCGACATGTCTATGGCGTTGCGGCATGGCGGGCATGGAGGCCGGTTGCACATGATGGGATGACAGGCCGGCGAAGGATGACGAAAAAATGGCACGATGCTTTGTGGGTACGTTCTCCGGGGAAACGGGGAACGACGCGAAACGTGGAGCATCGGACTTCATATATGCGTCAATCCTTGCTGTTTGTATCGTTCTTCAACAGTTGGATGCCTTGGCGCATGTAGATGTACCCTGCAAGCCAATACAGTCCAACGCCCCAGATTCCGGTGGCAAGACCGCATAGATGCAGTGTATCCGCAGCGGAGTTGGACCAGATGTCGGCGAAGATCAACGCGACGATGGCGATAAGCAGCATCGCGGTACCGGCCTTGCCTACGAAATGAACAGGCAATGGGCCATAATCGTGCTGCGCCAAAACCAGTATCAGAACAGCCATGATCAAATCTCGCAGACCGACGACGATCAGCATCCACCATGGAATGATGTTCGCCACACCCAAAGCAAGAATGCTGCAGAAGATCAGCAGACGATCGGCAATCGGATCGAGAATTTGCCCGATTTTGCTCACCTGATTGAATGATCTGGCGATCAGTCCGTCCAAACCATCGGATATCGCCGATAGCGCAAGCACGACCAAGGCGGTCACCATCCTGTGATGAGAGACCAGCATCGCGATAAAAGGAATCGAAATGATTCTCAGCAGGCTGATGAAGTTCGGAACCGTGAAATAGATGTCTCGCGGTTCCGGACTGTATTGCTTCTTAATAATCAGTTTGCTCATATTACGAGCTACACTACATTCTCGAAGCCTGCAACGCGGTGACTATTATGCCACGGGCACCAACTTCATACAACTGGTCCATAAGCTGGTTCACCTTCGCCTTCGGAACCACCACACGCACAGCCGCCCACTGCTTATCATGCAGAGGCGAAATCGTCGGGCTTTCGAAACCCGGAGTGATATCCACTGCGGCGGACACCTTCTCGACCGGAATGTCGTAGTCCATAAGCACATTACGCTGGGCAGTGAGCACGCCTTGCAGACGCCTGCTCAGAATCGTCAGACGCTCGTCATCCGCCTCAAGACGAGGGGAACGAATCAATACGGCTTCAGAGTGCATCAGCGGTTCAGCGAAAATGCGCAGTCCCGCATTACGCAGAGTGGTCCCTGTGGAAACCACATCGGCGATCAGATCGGCGACGCCAAGCTGGACGGACGATTCGACGGCGCCGTCAAGGTGCACGGTTTCCGCGTTGATGCCATGCTCGACCAGATAGTCATGTACGAGCTTGTCGAATGTGGTGGCGACTCGCTTGCCTTCAATATCCTCAAGCTTGGTAATCGGCGAATCGTTCGGGGCTGCGAAACGGAACGTGGAGGCTCCGAAGCCAAGCTGCATATGCTCCTCCGCATCGGTGCCGGAGTTCACGAGCAAATCATGCCCGGTGATTCCAACGTCGATGGTGCCGCGACCGACATAGACCGCAATGTCGAGGGGACGCAGGTAGAACAACTCAACATCATTGTCGGGATCCTCCACGACCAACTGGCGAGGGTTGCTCCTCAAACGGTAGCCGGCTTCCGCCAGCATGTTCCAAGCGGGTTCGGACAGCATGCCCTTATTAGGCACAGCGATTCTTAGCATGTTTCTCCTCTAAAAAAGGCCACACCTTCAACTGGCATGGCCCCGGGTTTCTCACAGGTTCTTGTAGATGTCCTCGAGTGTGATGCCACGATCGATCATCATGACCTGCAGATGGTAGATGAGCTGGCTCATTTCTTCGGCCGTGCGATCAGCACCCTCATATTCGGCGGCGATCCAGGTCTCTCCAGCCTCTTCGACAATCTTCTTGCCGATGAAGTGCGTGCCTTTGGCAAGCTCATCGACGGTCAGGGAACCGGCCTGCTTGGCGGCGGCTTTCTCGCTCAATTCCGCGAACAGCGATTCAAAAGTCTTCATATTCGTATGCTTCCTTGTATGGTGGGCGTTCACGCCTTGAAGGCTGCTTCGGCCTTCTCGCGGATGGAGTCGATAGCCTCGGCCGGATTCTCGGCACCGTACACGGCGGAACCGGCGACCAGCACATCGGCACCGGCTTCGGCAACGATATGGGCGGTCTTGGGGCTCACGCCACCATCGACCTGGATCTTCGTCTTCAGGCCACGGCGGGTGATTTCGTCACGCAGACGACGAACCTTGGCCATCTGGTTGTCAAGGAACTTCTGACCGCCGAAGCCCGGTTCGACCGTCATGATAAGCACCATGTCGAATTCGTCAAGGATGTCGAAGATCGGCTCGACCGGTTCGGCCGGACGGACCGCAAAGCAAGCCTTGCAGCCCATGTCGCGCAGCTGACGCGCAAGACGAACCGGAGCATGCGTCGCTCCCATATGGAAGCTGACGGAAGCCGCACCAAGCTTGGCGTATTCCGGAGCCCAACGGTCCGGATCCTCGATCATCAGATGCACGTCGACCGGAAGGTCAGTGACTTGGCAGATGCGAGCCACAATCGGCTCACCCAACGTCAGATTCGGAACGAAATGATGGTCCATCACGTCCACGTGAACGAGATCGGCGTTGGAAATGGCCTTAAGGTCACGTTCCAGATTGCAGAAGTCAGCGGACAGGATGCTAGGTGCGATTTGAATAGTCATGGTTCTCATTCTATGGAAGGTAATCGACTTGATGCTACTTGTTGTCGGACTGGTCATCGGCATATGAGACGGATGAGCCATCGTTTGCCGTGATTTCATCCTTGGTTTTCGTAAGGTTGGCCTTCGCGGTCGGGAGACCGGTTTCTCCATCCTCGACGAGGCTTAGCTCAATCTCGGTGACGGTGCGCAACTTCTCGGCAAGCAGCTCGGTGGACTTTCCCATCTGCTGAATAACGATGAAAGCCACCACGCCAAGCACGAACACCGCCATGGACACCCATACGTTGATGCGCACGCCAAGGAACTCGTGCGCGAAATCAATGCGCAGAGCCTCGATCCAAGTGCGTCCCGCCGTGTACCACATGATGTATATGGCGAACAAGGACCCGGCCTTGAGTTTTTTCATGATTTTGGAACCAAGGAAAACGATGAGCGCAGCACCGATGAGATTCCAAATCATCTCATACAGGAAGGTGGGGTGGAACAGCGTGCCTGTCGGGCAGGTCGCTCCGTCATAGCATTGTTCGCTGTGACCGATGGCGCTTCCCTCCATATTCAACTTCAAACCCCAAGGCAAGGTCGTCGGCGCGCCGTAGAGCTCTTGGTTGAACCAGTTGCCCAGACGTCCCACGGCCTGCGCCACGAGCAATCCTGGCGCGACGGCGTCACCGAGCAGAGCCATTGGATAATGCTTGTGACGACACCATGCCCAAGCGGCAAGCGCTCCAAGCAGGACGCCGCCCCAGATGCCCAGTCCGCCATTCCAGATGCGGAACATCTCCACCCAATCGCCGGTCGGTCCGAAGAAACGTTCCGGAGTGGTGATGATGTGGTATATACGCGCACCGATGATGCCGCTCGGCACCGCGACAAGCGTGATGTCGAGAATCTGATCGAAATTACCGCCATATCGTTTCCAATGAACGGTTGTCATCCATACCGCCAGCACGATGCCGAGCAGAATGCACAGCGCGTAGAAATGGATGGTCACCGGCCCGATGGAAAACTGCGAAATGGTGGGTGACGGAATGTAAGCAAGTGTCATAGTTTCCTGATGGTAGTCCACGTATACGATATGGTACGTGGACTACCAGTATGTTGTCTTTGGACTGGTTCAGTTGCGGGCGTTGTGGATGCCTTCGGCAAGCTCCTCAGTCTTCTCCGCCAAGGCCTTGAGACCGGTGGCTTCGTCGACTGCATGCTTGCCGGATTCGTCAAGCATGGTATGCACCAGAGCCGAGCCTACGATGACACCGTCCGCATACGATCCGACACGAGCCCCCTGTTCCGCGGTGGACACGCCGATGCCTACGCACACGTTTTTCGCACCGGCCTTGCGGGTACGGGCGACCAGTTCCTTCGGGGACGCATCGATGGTGGAGCGTTCTCCGGTGACGCCCATGCGGGCGGCAGCATAGACGAAACCCCGCGCATTGTCCGCAACGACTTTCAGACGGTCTTCGGTGGAATCCGGAGATACCAGGAAGATGCGGTCGAGTCCGTGACGGTCGGAGGCTTCGATCCACTCGCCGGCCTCGTCCGGAATGAGATCCGGGGTGATGAGACCGGCTCCACCGGCGTTTTCGAAATCACGTGCGAATCGTTCGACGCCGTAATGGAAGATGAGGTTCCAATAGCTCATGACCAATGGCACTCCCCCGGCGTTCGCCACTGTTTCCACCGCTTTGAATACGTTGGCGATTTTTTCACCATTGTCGATGGCGATTTGCGATGCCGCCTGGATGACGGGACCGTCCATGACGGGGTCGGAATACGGCAGCCCGATTTCGACCGCGTTCACGCCGTGTTCGACCATGGTGCGGAAAGCTTTGAGCGAATAATCCGGATCAGGGAATCCGTATGGCAGATATCCGATGAATGCCGGCTTGTCGGCGGCTTTGAATTCATCGAACATGGTTTCCGTCGGGCTTGGCTTGTGGCTGATGCCGAGTGGCTGGCCGGACGGCGTGGATGATGTTGCGTTCGTCATGATGGTTGCTCCTTTTCTCACTCGCCGTCCGCGTTGTTGCCTTGCGCGCCGTTGGATTCCAAGGCTTTGGCCTGCTCGTCGGTCAGGTATCCGAACCATTTGCCGGCGGTGTTCATGTCCTTGTCTCCACGGCCAGAGATGTTGATGATCATGACCGGATGCTCATACCCTTTGGCCTTGAGGTCTGCAGCTGCCTTGTACGCGCCGGCCACTGCGTGGGAGCTTTCGATGGCAGGGATGATGCCTTCGGTTTCGCACAGATCCTTGAACGCGCTCATGGCTTCCCGATCAGTGGCCCAGGAATAGTTGACGCGGCCGATATCCTTGAGCCATGCATGTTCGGGGCCGACGGAGGCGTAATCCAAGCCTGCGGAGATGGAGTACGTGTCAAGGGTCTGGCCTTCGGGGTTTTCCAACAGATAGCTCTTGGCTCCTTGGAACATGCCCAGTTCACCGGTACCTGGCGCGAATCGAATGGCATGGCGACCGGATTCGGGCCCGTTACCGCCGGCCTCGTAACCGTACAGGTTTACTCGTTCGTCATCGAGGAAGGCGTTCATGATGCCGATGGCGTTGGAGCCGCCGCCGACGCATGCGCAAATAGCATCGGGATGGTCGATGCCATACCAATCCTGCAGCTGCTGTTTCGCTTCCTCTCCGATGATCTTTTGGAAGTCGCGCACCATGGATGGGAACGGATGAGGTCCTGCGACCGTGCCGAGCAGATAATGGGTGTCTTTGACGTTGGTGACCCAGTCGCGCAGCGCCTCGTTGATGGCGTCCTTGAGGATGCGATCACCCAAGGTGACTTCGACGACCTCCGCGCCAAGCATGCGCATGCGGGCAACGTTCAGCGCCTGACGGCGGGCATCGATCTGTCCCATGTAGATGCGGCACTTGAGTCCCAACATGGCACAGACCGTGGCAGTGGCCACACCATGCTGGCCTGCACCGGTTTCGGCGATCACACGGGTTTTGCCCATGCGCTTGACCAGTAGGGCCTGTCCAAGCGCGTTGTTGATCTTGTGGGCGCCGGTGTGGTTCAGGTCTTCACGCTTGAGGAACACACGGGCATCAAGACCGGTTTTCTCCTTGAGCCTCTGCGCGAAACGAGGCGCTTCAGTCAATGGGGACGGACGTCCAACATACTGCTGGTTCAACCGCGCCAATTCCTTATGGAATTCCGGATCGGCCTTGGCTTCCGTATACACGCGTTCAAGCTCGTCGAGCGCCGTGATCAGCGCTTCCGGAACATAGCGTCCGCCAAACTGTCCGAAATATGGTCCTTCATGGCTTGCCAACGGGGTCTGTTCGGATGCCTTCACTCTTGCTCCTGCCTTTACTAATCGTTCCACTGCCTGCTCATGGTTGGCCGCGGTGGCCACGCCTTCTCCCACCAGCACCGCATCCGCGCCGGCACGGGCGTAATCCTCAAGCTCAACCGAACCGAACACACCGGATTCCGCCACGCGAATCACATCGTCCGGCAAATCCGCGGCCAGTTCGTTGTACTTGTTCACATCCACCTTGAGGTCTTTAAGATTGCGGGCGTTGATGCCAATGACCTTGGCCCCGGCATTGATGGCCCGTTGAATCTCCTCACGGGTGTGTGTTTCCACCAGCACCGTCATATTGAGGCTATGCGCGAGATCGAGCAGCGACTTGAGCTTGACGTCGTCCAATGCGGCGACGATGAGCAGCACCAGATCGGCACCATGCGCACGTGCTTCCCAAATCTGATATTCGGTAACGATGAAATCCTTGCGCAGCACGGGAATCCTCACTGCGGCGCGCACCTTGTCGAAATCTTCAAGAGAGCCAAGGAACCGACGGCCTTCAGTCAGCACGGAAATCGCGCTTGCACCTCCCTGCTCGTATTCGCGGGCCAAAGCGGCCGGATCCGGAATATCGCTCAAATGGCCTTTGGATGGGGAGGCACGCTTGATCTCGGCGATGACCGGAATGCCATCCGCCTTTTTCAGCCACTGGCGCGCATCGATTGGCGCTGAAGCCTCGAACGCCATCCGCTTGACCTCAGCGAGCGGCACGTTGTTTTCTCTTGATCGCTGATCCTCGACGGCTCCCGCCACCAATTCATCGAGCACAGACATTACTGCTTCCTTTCACAACACAATTGAACGGTCAGAATGTGACTCACAACTGGCGAAGCTGCGCGGCGATCTGTACCGCTTCAACGCTGGCTTCGGCCTTGTTGCGAGTCTCCTGCCACTCACTGGCCGGCACGGAATCGAGGACGATTCCAGCTCCGGCCTGCACGCTCGCTTCATGGTCGCGAATGAATGCAGTTCGAATGGCGATGGCCATATCGAGGTTGCCTGAAAAATCAAAATAACCGACGGTGCCGCCGTAAATACCACGGTCGGCCGGCTCAAGTTCATCGATAATCTCGATGGCGCGCGGCTTCGGCGCTCCGGACAGCGTCCCCGCGGGGAAGGCGGAAGTGAACACGTCGAACGCCGTCATATGCGGATCGACCTGCCCGGTAACGGTTGAGCAGATGTGCATGATATGGCTGAACCGT
This sequence comes from Bifidobacterium sp. MSK.17.10, assembly GCF_019129655.1. Lineage (NCBI taxonomy): Bacteria > Bacillati > Actinomycetota > Actinomycetes > Bifidobacteriales > Bifidobacteriaceae > Bifidobacterium > Bifidobacterium sp. MSK.17.10. Next base: position 153,237 of record NZ_JAHOJD010000004.1, read on the forward strand.
TTGATGTCCATCAAGGAAACGACTTCGACGCTTTCCGGACGGCACACGCGGCTCAGATCGTTGCGGGCCAGATCGACCAGCATGATATGCTCGCTGCGTTCCTTCGGGTCTGCCAATAGTTCCTTGGCGAGACGTTCATCTTCTTCAGGAGTGGCGCCTCGTGGTCTGGAACCGGCGATTGGGAAAGACATGGCATGGCCGTTGTCCACCTTGATCAGTGTTTCCGGGCTGGAACCGATGACGTTGAAATCACGTCCTTGAGCATCGGTGAGTGCCATGAAATACATGTACGGGCTCGGATTGAGGGTACGCAGCACACGATACACATCAAACGGATCGGCGGGAGAATCAATATCCAGTCGCTGCGAAATGACCACTTGGAACACATCGCCATCGATGATATGGCGTTTGGCCTCTTCAACGGAACGTTCGTAATCGCTTTTCTCCGTGCGGAATCGCAGTTGGGGCTGGCCGACCGACTCGTCGAGCACATTGACCCGGGCTTCGTTTTCGACGGGTGCGGCAGCCTTGCGCTGCATATCATCCAGACGTGCCAGCGCTTCATCGTAGGCGGCATCGGCACGAGTCGGACGGTCATCGACATTCACGGCATTGGCAATCAGCCATACCGAGCCAGACACGTGGTCGACTACTGCGATGTCCGTGGCGAGAGCCAGAACGGTTTCCGGCTGTCCGGTCTCATTCGGGGCTTCGGCACGGAGCGTCGGTTCCCAATGTCGGATGGAATCCCATCCGACAGTACCAACGAGGCCACTGGTCAGATTCGGCAATCCCTCGACGTGCGGAGCCTTCAATGTCTTCAGCGCGGCATGTGCCACTTCGACAACATCACCGTCGGTGGGCACTCCGACAGGCACCTGTCCCAGCCAATCGGCTTTGCCGTTGTTCGAACGCAGCTGCGCCATGGAATTCACGCCGATGAAGCTGTATCGACTCCACGCTCCGCCAAATTCAGCCGATTCGAGGATGAACGTACCGGAACGGCCTCCTGCGAGACGCTCGTAGAAGCCGACTGGGGTCAATGAATCAGCCAGCAAACGGCGTACGATGGGGATGACACGGTAGCCTTGGTCGGCCAATTCATGGAACTGCTCACGGCTTGGCCATGTAGCACCCCACTTGAGGGTCTGTACGCTGCATTCGCTCACCGCTGACCCTCCTGTTCTTTGGTTCGATGGCCCACGACCACAGGCAGCTGTCCGCCTTCTTCAAAGCAGGAACGTTTGCCGGTATGGCAAGCCGCTCCCACTTGGTCAACTTCTACCAGAATGGCATCTCCATCGCAATCCAGCGCGAAGGACTTCACATACTGGGCATGTCCCGACGTATCGCCCTTACGCCAATACTCCTGCCTGGACCTCGACCAGAATGTGACGCGTCCGGTGGTGAGGGTACGTCTGATGGCTTCGTCGTTCATATAGCCGACCATCAGTACCTCTTTGGTATCGAACTGCTGGATGACGGCCGCGACCAAGCCTTTGTCATCGTGCTTGAGACGCTGTGCGATGCGCGGGTCGAGAGTGGTGGTGTTGTCGTATGCTTCGTTGGTCATGATGGTATTGCGATTCGTTGTTCAGTACTACAGGGTTGGTTTGCGTAGTTTCCGTGGTTCTATTCAGCGTACGGTGTATCCGGCTGCCTTGATGGCGTCTTTGACTTCACCGATGGTGACTTTGCCGTAATGGAAAATCGAGGCAGCGAGCACGGCATCGGCGCCCGCCTCGATTGCCGGCGGAAAATCCGAGGCTTTGCCGGCGCCGCCAGAAGCGATAATCGGGATTTTGACTTCCTTGCGGACAGCTTTGATCATCTCCAGATCGAAGCCTTGTTGGGTGCCATCGGCATCCATTGAATTAAGGAGAATCTCCCCCGCACCAAGTTCTTGGGCGCGCTTGACCCACCAAATGGCGTCAATGCCAGTGGATTTGCGCCCGCCCATGGTGGTGACTTCGAAACCTGACTGCGTATGTCGTTCTCCCTGTTCGCGACGTGCATCGACGGACAGCACAAGCACCTGATTGCCGAATCGTTCGGCGACACGACTGATGAGGGTAGGGCCATTGATGGCCGCGGTGTTGACGCCGACCTTATCCGCACCGCAACGAAGCAGGGAATCGACGTCTTCAGGGGTACGTACGCCGCCGCCGACAGTCAGTGGAATAAAAATCTGTTCGGCGGTGCGGCTCACCACATCGACCATGGTCTGCCTATGGGAGCTTGACGCCGTCACATCAAGGAACGTCAGTTCGTCCGCGCCCTGGCGGTAGTATTCCGCGGCGAGTTCGACCGGGTCTCCTGCATCGCGAAGATTCTCGAAATGCACGCCTTTGACCACTCGTCCCGCATCGACATCAAGACATGGAATGACTCGGACCGCCAGTGACATGCTGCTCTACTCCTTCACGCATAACGGTTGCAATGATTGCAAGAGTAACCGCAATACGTTACGTCGGTTCATGCGGATTCCGAGTAGCGGACAGAACCGGGCCTTTCGGAGGAATCAGTCACGTTCTTTGGCTGCAAGCTGTCCGCATGCGCCATCAATGTCCTGTCCTCTGGTATCACGCAGCGTGGCTGTGATGCCAGCGTTATGGAGAATCTCAAGGAATCTACGCTCGTCTTCTGGTTTGGACGCGGTCCACTTCGATCCCTCGATCGGATTGAGCGGAATCGGATTGACATGCGCCCAATCATCTCCATAGTGGTTCAGACGCTTCGCCAGCAATTTGGCATGTTCCGCCTGGTCGTTGATGCCGCGCATCAAGGCGTATTCGATGCTGACTCGCCGTTTGGAAGCCAGATAATAATCATGCGCAGCGTCGAGCACCTGTTTGGTGTTGAAACGCTTGTTCATGGGCACAAGTTCATCGCGCAATTCATCGCTCGGCGCGTGCAGGGATACTGCGAGACGTACTGGGATGCCTTCTTCGGCCAGTTTCCTGATGCCAGGCACCACGCCAACGGTGGAAACCGTGATGTTACGTGCGGAGATGCCGAAGCCTTCGGGAGGCATGGAACTAATTTGGCGGACTGCACTCAAGACGGATTTATAGTTGCCCATTGGTTCGCCCATGCCCATGAACACGATGTTGCTCAGTCGTCCGGAGCCTCCGGCCACTTCACCGTCACGCATGGCCTTCGCGGCCACACGAACCTGCTCAACGATTTCACCTGCGGACATGTTCCTGGTCAGTCCCAGTTGTCCAGTGGCGCAGAATGGGCAACCCATGCCGCAGCCGACCTGGCTGGAAATGCAAAGCGTGGTTCTGGTGGGATAACGCATCAATACGGATTCGATCAGCGACCCATCAAACAGGCGCCACAACGTTTTGATGGTGGTGCCTCCATCGGCGACTTGGCGTGTCACCTCATGGATGAGTTCCGGGAAGAAAGCTTCAGCCGCGTCGGAGCGTCTTGCCGCCGGAAAATCGGAAAATTCTTCCGCATTGACATCGAAATGGCCATAGTAATGATTAGCCAGCTGTTTGACCCTGAATTTCGGCAATCCAAGTTCCTTGGCCTTACCGATACGTTCCTCTTCGGACATATCGGCGAAATGCAGTGGCGGCTTGCCACGGCGGGCATGGTCTTTCGACAGCACATCCCGGAAGGCGCCCGAAGTGCCTCCAGGAGTGATGCCTGTTTCCGGCTGATCATTCATGGAATTCACGGTTATTGGCCCTTTCTCACATTCCGGTGGCCCACAGGAGCACGCACACGAAAGGAGCGCACAGGAGGATGGAGTCGACACGATCCATCACTCCGCCATGACCTTTAAGCAGATGGCCCATATCCTTAATACCAATGTCACGCTTCAGCATGGAAGCGCATAGGTCGCCGAAGGTTCCGGCTATACCGATCATGAAACCAGCGACAATAGGCACCCACCATCGAACCGTCCAAACGGATGGCTCGTAAGTGCAAAACATCACCACAAAAGAACCGGCCATGGCGAACAAGATGGATCCTGCCAGGCCCTCCCATGATTTCTTCGGTGAGATACGGGGACTGAGTTTATGTTTGCCAAGCCATGCACCTGCAAACAGACCACCGGTGTCACTCAGCGCGGGCATGAAGACAAGCATGATGGCATGTGCCACCGGATGACCGTTGAACGTCAACGGCATGATCAGGCAGGAGGCAAGCAGCGGAATGTACAAAACGGTGAACATGGAGACTGCCACATGGCTCAGTCGGCTGTGGCGCACTTCACCCTGTTCATGATTGAACGACGATTCGAGACGAGCACCTGCATCGGTGTGCGACAGTTTGTCCGCCACGGCCAGGGAAAGCCGACTGCCGAACGTCACCTTGGCACTTGCGGCGATCGCTACAAGCAGCAAGGAGGCCAGTACACAGACCGTCATAGCCACAATATGATGCTTGCTGTAGTAGGTGGCCAGCAAAGTCACCGCGGAACATGCCCACAGCGCCACCACGGGAATATGCAATCCCGCGGTGGCGAAATCGACGCGCAGCTCCCACAATGCGAGCACCATGAACAGCACGACAAGATAGACGAACAAATCAACGCTGATCAACAGGCATGCCAAGATGATGGCGATCAGGACGACCGCCGTGGCGATGGCCTGCGGCATGTTGCGTCCGGTTTTCTTGTTGATGGCGTTAATGGCCTCTTCGGCTTCTTTTTCGCGTTGCTCCTGTTTTTCCATCGTGGTCTCTCCTGTGGTACCGTGCGTCGATTGATGATTATGGAGATTCGAAGGAATCAGACCTCCATGATCTCCTTCTGCTTGGTTTCCAGCAGAGCGTCAAGCTCGTCGGTGGTCTGCTTGGTGACCTTGTCGAGTTCCTTGAGCAGACGATCGCCTTCGTCCTCGCCCATGTCGCCGTCTTTGATGGCCTTGTCAAGGGATTCCTTGGCCTTGCGACGAATGTTGCGCACCGCGACCTTGCCGTCTTCAGCCTTGCCCTTGGCAATCTTGACGTATTCCTTGCGACGCTCTTCGGTCAGCTCCGGCATGGTCAGGCGAATGACGTTGCCGTCGCGACGGGGGCTGGCTCCGAGATCGGAATCACGAAGCGCCTTCTCCACGGCGTTGGCCTGGGACGCATCGAAAGGAGTGACCGCCAAGGTGCGCGGCTCCGGAACACCGATGGTGGCAACGGCCTTCAGCGGGGTCGGTGCGCCGTAATAGTCAACGGTGATGCCGTTAAGCAGCGCCGGATTCGCACGACCGGTGCGAATACCGGAGAAGTTCTCCTTGGTGGATTCCACGGACTTGGCCATCTGCGCCTTGGCCTGATCGACGATAGTTGCCATTGTTTGCTCCTTTAATATTGTTGGTTTAATCGATATTCGGCTTTGAATGTCGTCACTCGGCGAGGGCGGATTCCGCGGTGGAAACCATGGTGCCGATCTCCTCGCCCAGCAAAGCCTGGGTCACATTGCCGGCGCCCTCGAGTCCGAAGACGCGGATGCGCTGCTTGTTGTCCCGCGCCATGGAAAGCGCCGCAGCATCCATGACCGCAAGATTGTCGACCAATGCACGGTTATAGCTCAGCGTGGCGAAGCGCTTGGCGTTCTCGTCTTTGCGCGGATCGGCAGTGTATACGCCGTCCACGCCGTTCTTGCCCATCAGCACCTCATCGCAGTGGATTTCCAGAGAACGCTGGATGGACACGGTGTCAGTGGAGAAATACGGCATGCCTGCTCCGGCGCCGAAAATCACCACGCGTCCCTTTTCCAGATGACGAATGGCCTTAAGCGGAATGTACGGCTCGGCGACCTGTCCCATGGTGATGGCGGTTTGCACGCGCGTGGCCTGTCCCTCCTGCTCGAGGAAATCCTGCAGAGCGAGGCAGTTCATCACCGTTCCCAGCATGCCCATATAGTCGCCGCGGGAACGATCGATGCCGGCCTGCTGCAGTTCGGCGCCACGGAAGAAGTTGCCGCCACCAACAACGATGGCGACCTGCACACCTTGCTTGACCGCGGGAACGATTTCCTCCGCAATACGACGAACGACGGTGGTGTCGATGCCGACTTTGCCTCCGCCGAATGCCTCTCCGGACAGCTTGAGCAGTACCCTGCGGGGATTGTCGCCAGTGTTTTCGCCAGTCATGAAATGCCTTTCTTACCCGAAAACCCATGAAATTTACCGTTTTCAAGACTATCGGCAAACACAGACACCAAAAACACGATGGGGTTTAGTGCAAAAAAATGTCCGCAATCCTGTTGGATTGCGGACATTGGAGATATGCCAAGCCCACGTTCGAAAGCGTGAGCTCAATTCACATCAGATTCACTCGGCGTCGCCCTTGCCGACCTCCACACGAGCGAAGGAAAGCGCGGTTCCCCCGACTTCCTTGAACAGGTCGCCGACGGTCTTGGACGGATCCTTGACGTACGCCTGCTCAAGCAGCACGGTCTCCTTGTAGAATGCGCCGAGACGGCCTTCCACGATCTTCGGAGCGATCTTCTCGATCACGGCCTCCGGCTTGCCCTTGCTCTTGAGCTCCTCCGTGGTCTTCTCGGTGGCCACGCGACGCTCGGATTCCAGCACATCAGCCGGAACATCCTCGCGGGTCAGCCACTGGGCGCCCATCGCGGAAATCTGCAGAGCGGCCTCATGAGCCACAGCAGCGCCGGCTTCATCGGTGGCAATCATGGCCACGATGCTCGGCGGCATCTCAGCGGACTTCTTGTGGGCGTAGACCTCGACATGCGGGCCCTCGACCTTGGCGAACTGGCCTACCTTGACGTGCTCACCGAACAGAGCAGCGGCTTCCTCGACGGCTTCCTTCACGGTGGTGTCACCGGAGGCTGCTGCCAGAACCTCATCCACGGAGGATGCTTCGGCCTTGACGGCGTCATCGAGCACGCTACCGGCGAATTCCACGAACTTCGGGGTCTTGGCCACGAAGTCGGTCTCGGAGTTCAGCTCGACCGCATAGCCGGTCTGGCCGTTGGCGGATTCGACAACGGTGGAGGCGATGGTGCCTTCCTGAGCCTTGCGGCCTTCACGCTTGCCAGCGGCCTGGATGCCCTTGGCGCGGATGATTTCCTTGGCGCGAGCCACATCGCCTTCGGCTTCGGTCAGGGCCTTCTTGACGTCCATCATGCCGGCGCCGGTTTCCTCGCGCACCTGCTTGATCAGAGCTGCAGTGATTGCTGCCATTGATTTGTCTCCTCTGAAAATTTGGTGATGCCCCGATGATGGGAGGCATAGCACCTCCCATCATAGAGCATGGTCTCACTCGGCCTTGGTTTCGCCTTCAGCCTCAGCCGGGGCTTCAGCTGCCGGAGCGCCCTCGGTGAGGAGCTCCTTTTCCCAAGCAGCCATCGGCTGCTCGGCTTCGCCTTCGGCCTTGGCGGCCTTGCCGGAACGCTCCAGCAGACCTTCGGCCACTGCGTCAGCCATGAGGCTGGTCAGCAGTTCGATGCCGCGGATGGCGTCATCGTTGGCGGCGATCGGATACTCAACGGATTCCGGATCGGCGTTGGTGTCGACGATGGCGACAACCGGAATGCCCAGCTTGTGGGCTTCCTCGACGGCCAGAGCTTCCTTGTTCACATCGACCACGAACATGGCGGACGGGGTGCGGTTCATGTTGCGGATACCGCCCAGCTGCTTAGCCAGCTTGTCCTTCTCACGCTCGAGGAGCAGCAGCTCCTTCTTGGTCAGACCGGAGCCGTGCACGTCGGTGAAGTCCATTTCCTCAAGTTCCTTGAGGCGGGAGACGCGCTTGGACACGGTCTGGAAGTTGGTCAGCATGCCGCCGAGCCAACGCTCGGAGACATACGGCATGTTCACGCGGGTGGCCTGAGCGGAAACAGCTTCCTGAGCCTGCTTCTTGGTGCCGACGAACAGCACGGTGCCGTTGTGGGCAACAGTGGCCTTGATGAAGTCGTAGGCCTTGTCGATCATGTCGAGCGACTTGAACAGGTTGATGATGTGGATGCCGTTGCGCTGGGTGAGGATGAACTGCTTCATCTTCGGGTTCCAACGACGGGTCTGGTGGCCGAAGTGCAGGCCTGCCTTCAGCATGTCGCTCATAGTGATCTGAGCCATGGTATTGCTACCTCTTTCTTTGTCGGTTCTTGCCTGGTCATGCGTTCCTGCGTGCAGCCAATGCCTTGCAGGCATCAGCCGACCGACACAGGTCGTCGCGAGCATGACGCGAATTGGTTGCGCACCGGTTGACAATAATTGGGCGGTTTGAAGCACTCGCGGCAGCGCTTCTCACCAAATTGGCGCACAAATATTAAAAATACCATGGGGCCACGTCTTTCTGACGTGGCCCCATGGTTGAATCGTCGTTCGCTGTTTCGATCACTTGCGATGGGTGCGCATGTAACGCATCGCCTCGCGGCGTTCTTCCTTTTCCAGACGATCAAGATAGACGTGACCGTCCAAATGATCAGTCTCGTGCTGCAGCATGCGGCCCATGATGCCATGACCTTCCAACACTACCGGCTTGCCGTCCAAATCAATGCCCCGCACGCGAGCATAATCGGCGCGACGAGTCTTGTACCACAATCCTGGAACGGAAAGGCAGCCTTCATCGCCATATTGCTCTCCGCTGGTCTCCTCCAACACCGGGTTAAGCACATAGCCGATTTTGCCGTCGATATTGTAGGAAAACGCACGCAGACTCACACCGATTTGGTTGGCGGACAACCCGGCGCGTCCCGGGTCATCAACGGTATCCAACAAATCCTGCACCAGATGGCGCACCGCGGGCGTGATCTCCTTGATGGGATCGCATGGGGTGCGCAGCACTGGATCAGGTACGACTCGAATCTCACGGATTGCCAAAATTAACGCTCCTCGTTGTTCTTGGTTGCGGAAGGCTCGACGGACGGTGCCGTCTCGTCATCCGGTTCATCGGACTGCTTCTTGATTCTCTCCTGCATGGTATCAAATGCCTGCCGAACCTTCGGGCTGACGGATTCAGAAGCCTGCCGCATGCTTTCCGACGCCTGCTTGACGGTTTCGGTGGTGCGGTCGAGAATCTGGACGGTCTTCGGCAACGGCCTGTTGGAGGGTTTTGGCGCGTAAATCACGTTTTCGATGACGTCTGCGTAGCGCTGCAGCACCTTGGGACGAACAACTTTCAGGCTTGCCGTCAAGGTGCCGTCCTGTTGGTTGAATTCCTCATCGAGAATCTCGAATTTTCGTACGGATTCCGCACGGGAAACGTTCGCGTTGGCCTTTTCGACATACTGCTGCACGAAAGCGCGCACGGCATCGTTTTCCGCTACCTGCTTCATGGACATATCGGCATCAAGACCCTGCTGGGAAAGCCAAGAACGAGTCATATCAGAATCCAGTTCAATCAAAGCGCTGATGAACGGCTTGCCATCGCCAATGACCACAGCATGGGACACGATAGGACAGGTGTCGATGATGTCCTCCATCGGGGCGGGGCTGACGTTCTTGCCTCCGGCTGTGATGATGATGTCCTTCTTGCGGCCGGTGATATACACGAATCCATCATCGTCGATGGCCCCCAGATCGCCGGTCCTCAGCCAACCATCAGGCATTTTGACTTCAGCGGTCTTCTCAGGATTCTTATAGTAGCCAAGAAAAACATTGGGGCCCATGACCTGCAGCTCGCCATCATCATCGGTGCGCACACCCATACCCGGCCCGGGCTTACCAACGGAACCGACGCGATTCGCATTTTGCCAGTTGACGATCATCGGAGCCGCGGTTTCCGTCATACCGTACCCCTGAATGAACGTGATGCCATCCATGCCATTGAAGAAGTGGGCAAGGTCGACGTTCAGCGGGGCGCCGCCGCATGCCAGATATTTCAGGTTCGGACCAAGCGCAGAACGAATGGACTTGCCGACGACGGACATGAAGAAGGAATGCTCGGCTCGGGCCACCATCGAATGATGTCCCCCGTCCTGCTCGTCCTTGGACCATTGCACGAAATGATCGAACGCCTTGGCGAAGACCCTGCCGCGAATACCCGCACCGGCCTTCTGCGAGGCAGCGTTGTACACTTTTTCGAACACACGTGGCACGCCAAGCAAATACGTCGGTTTGAAACTGCGCAGATCGGCGAGCAGATGCTTGGCTCCAGGCAGATAGCCGACCACGCCTTGTCCGCCAATCGCCACGTATTGGATATAGCGGGCGAAGCAGTGCGCCAACGGCAGGAACAGCATCAACCTGTTGGGCTGGTACAGCATCTCGTCAAGAATGATGTAGCCATTGAGCACGATATGCGTGAAGTTGCGATGGGACAGCATCGCACCCTTCGGACGTCCCGTGGAGCCCGATGTGTAAACGATGGTGAGCATGTCGTCCGCCTTGATCCGGGCAATGACCTGATCAAGGGTATCGTCATCGACGCCCTCTCCGAAATCGGCGACTGCGTCAAGACCGTCCGCTTTGAAATTGAACACGTAACGCAGCCCTTCATGCATGTCACGAATCTGTTCGAGCGTCTGCGTGTGGACGGAATCTCCAGCGAAGGCAATAACCGGCTCCACCTCTTCCACGATGGAAGCGGCCTGCTTGGCCGAATCGGTTTCATAAATCGGAACGCTTACCGCGCCGATGGCCGCGCATGCGAAATCGACCACACCCCACTCGTAACAGGTGGGAGAGTAAATGACCACCATGCTTCCGGCCTTGACTCCAAGACCGATAAGGCCCTTCGCCACGGCGCGCACACGAGCGAGCATCTGGCCTGCCGTCACATCATGCCATTGCCGAGTCTCATCATCCTGCCATTGTGCGATAAGATCATCCGGATTCTTCTGCGCACGACGCGACAGCAACGCATATACCGTGTCATCATCCGTGGTGCTGTAGGCCGGCTCTGGTACAAATTCTCTCAACATGGTTCTCTATAGTAGTTCCCGTATGCTTAAGGCACGCTGAAAGCCCTTGGCATCGACTGCGAACATCGACGCCAAGGGCTTTTTGCAGATTCCTACCGTATCATCGCATCAATGCGATCACCCGAAATCAGCCAAGACGCACTTCCACGTGGAGCCTTTGAGCCTGAATGCGGTGTTGCATCTCAACCGCGTTTCGCCGATGTTGAGCAAAGCCGCACATTCGAATTTCGTGGTCGAAGTCAACCAGCCGTTAATGGCGGACACGTTGATGGGAAGCAGACCAATCTTGGCATATAGATTTGCGTCTTCCTTCATATAATGGCCTATTATGGAAGCTGCGATTTTAAGCCTACGCATACAGTCCTCCGTTAGAATACGCTCTACATGCGCCGGCTTTTGCCGACCACGGAAGATGTCGATGGCATCGCACGACATGCGCGCGCCCAATAACGCCAAGGAATAGGCTTGCTTCGCGTCCCACGGTGTGGAATCGGACCGGATAACATGGAAGGGCACCCGCATGCCGGATAATTGTGTTTCCAAAAACCCATCATATGAAGGAAGCTTCTCGACGGATTTTCCTATGCACTGCAGCCATTGGCCATTGTTTTCCGCTTCTTTAAGACCGACATACGAATCAGGGTCTGACGGTGGGATTTCGTCAGGCTCATTGCCTTCTATCTCCTTGTCGTCTTCCGGCTCCCGCTCAGAGCCGGACTGCCATTCCGGAGGTGAAACGCCATCGTCAGATAAGTCGTCCATTGCCATGGATCCCTCATTTCTTTACCTATTTAATGTCATCCAACTCTCTTCACTGAGAAGGACCAAAAACATTAATACATAAAGACAATCCCCCCGTCAAGTCGACGGAGGGATTGTGGATAACTTTTTTTATCCACAGGACGAAGCTATCTGATCAGTGGCTCGAAGCGACCGTAACCGGACAACGTTGGAAGCTCTTCAAATCGACATAACCGGTCGTGGCCATGGCTCTGCGAAGCGCCCCAACAAAATTGGTGGTTCCGTCGGCGTTATGGCTCGGGCCGAACATGACCTCCTGCAAGGAACCTACGGTGCCCACGTTAGTGCGGAATCCGCGCGGCAACGTCTGGTGGCGGGCCTCGGCGCCCCAATGCATGCCTTTGCCAGGAGCCTCGGAGGCGCGTGCCAGAGGCGAGCCCAGCATCACCGCATCGGCGCCCAGCGCGAATGCCTTGACGAAGCTGCCGGAATCACCCATACCGCCGTCGGCAATCACCTGCACATAGCGTCCGCCCGATTCGTCCATGTAATCGCGGCGGGCCTCGGCGACATCGGCGATGGCTGTGGCCATCGGCGCGTGCACTCCAATCGTGTTGCGGTTGGCGGATACCGCACCGCCACCGAAGCCGACAAGCACGCCAGCGGCTCCCGTGCGCATCAAATGCAACGCAGCCGTGTAGTTGGCCGCGCCGCCAACAATGACGGGGACATCCAGGTCATAGATGAATTTCTTAAGGTTCAGGGGCTCATGGTCCTTGGAGACATGCTCCGCCGACACCACGGTGCCACGAATGACAAACAGATCGACACCGGCCTCAAGCACGGTGGAATAATAATCCTGCGTACGCTGCGGAGACAGCGCGCCGGCTACGGTGACGCCGGCATCACGAATCTCATGCAGACGTTCGACGATGAGTTCCGGCTTGATCGGCTCAGCGTAAATCTGCTGGATGCGTTCGGTGGCCTTGTCCGCAGGCAGCTGCGCGATTTCGTCCAGCAGCGGCTGGGGATCGTCATAGCGGGTCCACAATCCTTCTAGGTCAAGCACGCCAAGCGCGCCCATCTTGCCCATGGCGATGGCCGTGGCCGGGCTGGTCACGGAATCCATCGGGGCGCCGATGACCGGCACGTCGAATTCATAGGCGTCGACCTGCCAAGAGGTGGACACATCCTGAGGATCACGGGTACGACGGGAGGGAACGATGGAGACATCGTCCAGCGAATAGGCCAGACGGCCCTTCTTGCCCAAACCGATTTCAATTTCCTGAGACATGGTTTCAAGGCTAATGCTCAGCTATGACAGTGCCTTCGCGCGTGTCCCCACGGTTTTGGACATTTCCATACGGAATTAACACACATGTAATAAGACGGAACCCATCACCTTCAATTCCGACAGGGAGGACAAACCATGGCCAAAATCAAGGTCGAAGGCAAAGTCGTCGAACTCGACGGCGACGAGATGACCCGTGTCATCTGGAAAGACATCAAGAACCGTCTGATCCTGCCGTACCTCGACGTGGATTTGGATTATTACGATCTGGGCATCGAAAACCGCGACGCCACCGACGATCAGGTGACCGTCGACGCGGCGAAGGCCATCCAGCGCGAACATGTCGGCGTCAAATGCGCCACCATCACCCCGGACGAGGCGCGCGTCAAGGAGTTCGGCCTCAAGAAGATGTGGAAGTCCCCCAATGGTACCATCCGCAACATTCTCGGCGGCACCATCTTCCGCGAGCCGATCGTCATGAGCAATGTGCCTCGCCTGGTCCCGGGATGGACCAAGCCGATCGTCGTGGCACGTCACGCCTTCGGAGACCAGTACAAAGCCACTGATTTCAAGGTTCCGGGAGCCGGCACCCTCACCGTAACCTTCACTCCGGAAGACGGCTCCGAGCCGATTGAGCACGTCGTTTACAATTATGGCCCTGACGGCGGAGTTGCCCAGGTGCAATACAACGTGAACGATTCCATCCGAGGTTTCGCACGCGCCTGCTTCAACTATGGTCTGATGCGCGGCTATCCGGTGTACCTGTCCACCAAGAACACGATTCTCAAGGCGTACGACGGCCAGTTCAAGGATACGTTCGCCGAGGTGTTCGAAAACGAATACAAGGACAAGTACGAGGCGGCTGGCCTGACCTACGAGCACCGACTCATTGATGACATGGTGGCAAGCTCCCTCAAGTGGCATGGCGGCTATATCTGGGCTTGCAAGAACTACGATGGCGACGTGCAGTCGGATTCCGTCGCACAGGGATTCGGCTCCCTTGGCCTAATGACCTCCGTGCTGATGACTCCCGACGGGCAGACCGTCGAAGCCGAAGCCGCGCACGGCACCGTGACCCGCCATTATCGCCGTTGGCAGAAGGGTGAAAAGACCTCGACCAATCCGATCGCCTCCATCTTCGCATGGACCGGCGGTCTGAAGCATCGCGCCGACCTTGACAACACTCCGGAAGTCAAGCATTTCGCCGAAACTTTGGAGAAAGTCATCATCTCCACCGTCGAAGGCGGACAGATGACCAAGGATCTGGCCATGCTCATCGGACCGGACCAGCCTTGGCTCGATACCGAGGGTTTCATGAACGCCCTCGACGAGAATCTGGCAAAGGCTCTGGCAGAGTAATCTATCTGAGCTGTCGAAAGCCCGTATGCGCAATCACACACGCGTACGGGCTTTTTGACGTCCGGATATTACAATCAATGGTCAGTATAAGGAACGTCTATTCTTCAGCAAAGGACATGGCATGATTCTGCATCGCACAATCCCGGCGAAACGTCTGCTCGCTCTGCTGGCATCGGTCTGCATGGCAACAGCCATGGGGGCCTGCTCGCCCAACGGTGATTCGCAATCGCAGCAACAGCCGTCATCACAATCCAGCGCAACAGCCGATGCCGGCAATGTGGCGATTTTCGCTCCGACAGACAGCATCACCATCTCTCAACAGACGCCATTGAGCAAATGGGAAAAACTCGTTCCCGAAATCGTGTCCTCGTTGAAACGGACCGGTGTCAAAAGCGGCGACATCACCGTGAAAACCGCTTCGAACCTCGACAAACAAAGTCAAAGCGTCCAAGACTATGTGGTGAATCACATCAACGGAACCGAGCATTCGTCCACGAAAGCCAAAACCACCTTGGTGGTGGCGCCTGTCGCCGAGATGCCGGAATCCGACAGGCAATACGGCGACTATGCACGGCATGATATCACGTGGAACTCCGACGCGTCGGATGAGGACGAACAGGATTATGCGCAATCAGCGCAACGGCTGGTTTCGGCGTTGCAGCTTGCGCAGAATGAAGGAATGAAGGTCGTTCTGATCTCCAATACGCTTCAAGGGTATGCGCCGGACGTGTACGTGCCGATGACCACGGCCGAGCAGATTGGAGAACTGCAAGCCAAAGAGCTCGTCAACAAGCTCGAGCTCGACAAGGCATCGTCCGATGCCCCCAAGCAAATCGAGGTACTACTCCCCTACGACGCGGCCGACGGACATGATGCCAAAACGGACACGTCCTTCGCCCAGAACATGTTCAAAGGCATCTGGAAAGTGCTCGAACCGTATTTCAAGGACGGCAAAGCGGCATCTCCTTCCGAGACGCTCACCGTTTCGACCACCAAGGATGACTGGCGGTCCGTGGCATTCGATTCGTCAAAAGCCGAACAAATCAAATCGGTGCTTGCCGAACGTCTCGACGCAGACAAGGACGATTCGCACCCTGTCCACCTTGATGGCGTCATCTCCTGCAACGACTATGTGGCGAAGAACATCGCCGACGAGTTGGACAAACTCGGCTACACAGGTTCCTCAGCCGATAACAACCCTTCCATCTCAATTTCCGGCATCGTGGACAGCATCACGGGCAAAAAAGACCTGAAACGGCAGGCAGTGCCTGACCCTGCGAAGACGTCGTCATCGGATGACGACAGCGATTCCGATAACAAGGAAAACGCAAAATGGCCGATCATCACCGGCTATGGGGCCTATATCAGTTCCATGCCGAACATCGTCAACGGCAAGCAATGGATGACCGCCATGGAGAACCGCAAGGCGTTGGCCGATGACATCGCGCAGACATGCGTGCGACTGAACACTTCGGGCAAACTTTCCAAACTCGGTTTCATCCGTTCCGCAACGGTCGAGGGGAAGAAAATTACGACCATCCATGAGGAGACATTGGCGATCAGCGCCGACAATCTCAAGAAAACGCTGATTGAACCCGGCTACATTTCGCTGGCGGATGCGGGCCTATGATTCTTCCGGGATTCTTCCGGATATGGTGGGGGCCGATGGCATCACTCGGATGTCACCGGCCCCCACCATATTTCGAACATCATTCGGCGTGAGCCTCCGGCTTCCTCGGCACGTAGATGACCTTGTCGATCAACGTCCGGTAATGTTCAACCACTGCCTGCCTGCGGGCCTTCATGCTCGGCGTGACCAAACCGTTCTCCTCAGTGAACTCGTCGGGAACGATTTCGAACTTGCGGATTGATTCGGCACGTGAGGCGAGCTCATTGGCTTTGTTGACGGCACGCTCCACTTCCGCACGCACAATGGGGTTCTTCGAGGCTTCATCCAAATCAGCGACCTGTTCCGCTCCCTTGGATTCCAGCCATAGGTTCGTCTCCGCCAAATCAAGGGAGATGATTGCGGCGATGAATGGCTTGCGATCGCCGATCATGACGCATTGGCTCACCACCGGCGAAGTCATGATGGATGCTTCCATCTCGCATGGGGAGACGTTCTTGCCGCCTGCGGTGATGATGAGATCCTTCTTACGCCCGACGATGGAAACGAAGCCGTCATCATCAATGGAGCCGAGATCACCGGTATGCAGCCATCCATCGACAATTTGCTGCTTGGTAACGTCAGGATTGTTGTGGTATCCGGCGCATACGGCAGGGCTCTTTATGCACAGCTCCCCTTCTTCGTCGACCCCCATGGTCACGCCTTGCAGAGGCAAGCCGATGGTGCCGATCTTGTAGCCTTCGGTCGGATTGACGCTCGAGGGGGCGCACGTTTCGGTCATGCCGTAGCCTTCCAATAGCGGCAGACCGACACCGTTGAAGAAATGCGCGATAGAGGAATCAAGCGGCGCTCCGCCGGAGACCGCATACTCGACGTGGCCGCCGAACACTTCCATGATTGACGAATACACCAGCTTGTTGTACAGGGCATGTTTTGCGTTCAGCGCGAGTGGAATGCTCCCACCGGACTGCTGAGCATGCGACCAATCGTATGCCGTCTGGGTGGCGTCAGCGAAAACACGTCCCTTGAAACCGGCTCCGGCCTTCTGCGAGGCCGCATTGTAGATCTTTTCGAAAATCCGCGGCACGGCGAGGATGAACGTCGGTTTGAACGCCTTGAAATCGGCGAGAATGGTCTTCAGATTGCTGGACAGACCGAGTGAAACGTTTCCGGCAAAGCAGAAGAACTGCATATATCGGGCGAATACATGGGCGAGCGGCAGGAACAGCAGCAGTCGACGATTCGGTTTCATGGCGATGTCCGGCATGGAGTTGACGCCGGAATAGGTGATGAACACGAAATTGGCATGCGTCAGTTCAACGCCCTTCGGGGTGCCAGTGGATCCCGACGTATATACGATGGTGGCTAGATCGGAGCCTTTGACCGCTTGTTCACGTTCAAGGAATTCGGCGTCGGAGACCGCGCGGCCGTATTCGATGATCGTGTCAATTGCACCAAGTCCGATGACGTACACGTCGCCAAGATCCGGGCACTGATCACGGACGGATTCGATTTTGTCGCGCTGGAAATCATCCTCAGCGAACGCCATCTTGACATTGGCATCATTGAAAATCATCTTCACCTGCGCCGGCGAATTCGTTTCATAGACCGGAACGGTAAGGGCGCCGATGGACATGATGGCCACATCAAGCGCGGTCCACTGCCAGCAGGTATGCGCGATAATGGATACCGAATCTCCAGGCATTACGCCACGAGCGATAAGTCCTTTGGCGAGGGCGACGACCTTGTTTTTGAACTCCGCAGCGGTGAACGCCACCCATTCGCCCTGAGCGTTCTTGTATTCGACAAGATTGTCGTCAGGAGTGCGTTCCACACGCTCCTCAAGTACTGAGAAGATGTTTTTGTCCGAGTCAATTCCCTGTTCCAAAGGGCGCGTGTATTCCTTGATCATAAGCTTCTCGCTTCTCGAAATCTAATGTACAGACAGCATCATAGCCGGAATACCGCACTTTTTCTTTAAGGCCACGACCCCAGGACAACGACAACACCCGTGGATATGGCCGTTACAACGGTTTCAGTTCAACCCGCATCGGCCTCACTCTGCCCGACGGATCCGCATAATCACGTCCTCCGCTCTTGAGGCCCCAATGCAGGCATCCATCGGCGCAATGTTCCGAGCCACCTTCAACACGAGCGAAACGCTCCCCCTTGGCGATGACGGCCCCGACCGGTCGCGTAGTGACCGCGGGTTCAAACGTCGACGTCAGGCTTCCCGTTTCCGCACCGTGGCGAAGCGTTACCACGGATTTGCCCGCCACTTTGCCACTGAAGGCGACCACACCATCCGCGGGCGCGATGATGGCGTCTTGCGGCCGTGCACGCAAATCCAAACCGCGATGCCCAGGCAACCATTGTTTAGCCGGCGCATCATATTCGCCGATTATTTGCGCGTGATCCAAAGGCCACTGCATTGATGTGCGGCATGCCTCTTGTGCGACTTCATGCGCCACGTCATCAGCCGATTGCGCGTATGCCGACGCCGTAGGTTGCGCGCAGCATATCGTGAACGCGATGTTCGCCAATACGCATACGGCCATCGCCGCGGCGCACCGGTGCCGGTTGCGCTTGTCAATGTCATCGGACATCTTATTGTGTCGAACACGCCGACGGTATTCCCATTTGTTCATGAGGCCTCCTGTGGTCCGCGTCTCTATCCGGGAATCGATATCATGGCACGTTCGAAGACCGCCCGTCGACTTGGAACGACCTTGTGGTCGGAGAACAACACTTATCCACAGATGCCGGGCGTGTCGCGCCATGACATGCCAAAACGCCACCGAACGTGGCATACGATGGGACGCATGAGTGACAACACTACGCAACGCAAGGCATTGCAGCAGTTGGAGAGCGAGCCGTCCGAGGAACGCATCGCCTACTACCGCAAGCCATTCATGGTGCTATGGGCCGCCATTCAGGAGGCTTCAAGCGAGCTGCAGGACGATTACACGCTTTCACCCGAATTGTCCCAGTTATGGGTTGGCGAGCAAATACGGCAGGTTTCGGATTCGCTAGTGGATCGGCTCGCGGAAATCGCCGTGGCGCATGGCGAGTCAAAATCGAATGTGGCACGTGCGGCCAACGCAAGTCCCGACAACGTCATACGTCGCTTCCCTCGACTCAAGGCTGATGCGGCACACGACCGCACACTCATTGACGACGTGCTCGATTCGTTGGAATAGCAGCGAAAAGTTCTTACGGAAACAAAGAAGCCCTTGGAAAACCAAGGGCTAAGAAGCTCCTGCGACTGGGCTTGAACCAGTGACCGTTCGATTAACAGTCGAATGCTCTGCCAACTGAGCTACGCAGGAATATGTTCCGGGGTACCCGAAACTGCGCTCCTGCGACTGGGCTTGAACCAGTGACCGTCCGATTAACAGTCGGATGCTCTGCCAACTGAGCTACGCAGGAATGTTCCCACCGGAAGACTTGGCTTCCGTGCACAAGTCACATATATTACACGAATCAGCCATTTACGCAAATCATACGTATCACAGCGTGTCGCAACGTCACCATTCAAGCTCTTCGATATCCATCGGATGCTCGTTGACCTCAATCGATGACACACGTCCATCATGCATGCGAATTACACGGTCCGCAATCGGCGCAATCGCAGAATTATGCGTCACGATCACCACTGTCGCGCCCTTCTTGCGGCTCATGTCCTGCAGAATGCGGAGCACTTGCTTGCCGGTGTTGTAGTCAAGCGCGCCGGTCGGTTCGTCACACAGCAGAATCTTCGGATTCTTCGCCACCGCTCGAGCGATCGCCACACGCTGCTGCTCGCCGCCCGACAACTGCGCGGGAAAATTGTCGACGCGGTCCGCAAGCCCTACGTCGGCGAGCGCCTGTCGGGCGTCTTGTGCGTCGGGAACGATTTGTGAGGCGAGTTCTACGTTTTCGCGTGCGGTGAGGTTGGCGACGAGGTTGTAGAACTGGAATACGAAGCCGATGTCGGTGCGGCGGTATGCGGTGAGTTGTTTGGGTGTGTAGTTGGAGATGTCTTTGCCGTCGATGATTACTTGTCCTGAGGTGTTGGCGTCCATGCCTCCTAGGATGTTGAGCACTGTTGATTTGCCTGCGCCGGATGCGCCGAGGATGATGGCGAGTTCGCCTTGTTCGATGGTGAAGGAGACGTTGTCGTTGGCGGTGATGGTGGTGGATCCCATGTGGTAGAGCTTGGTGCTGTTTTTCATTTCGATGTATGCCATGTTCCGCTCCGTTTTCTTGTTTGGCGTCCATGCCGTTTTTGTTTGTTGTTTTTAATATACGACTAAAGTGGTGTTTGTGGTTCCACGCCGAGGGGAAGGATTTTCCATGGATGTCTCCGATGATGCCGACCGTTTGCAGACGTTGTTGTATAGTTCCTATTCCGCCGATGTTGTCCGGCAGTTGGAGCGTCCTTTGTTGGATGATGGTGTGCCGTTGATGCGTATGGCTGCTTCTGCGGTAGCTCGTGTGACGTTGTCGTTGCTTGATGATGAGGATTTGGATGTTGAGGATGCGCGGGTCACGGTGTTGGCTGGCGCTGGGGACAATGGTGGCGATGGCTTGTATGCGGGGGCTGAGTTGGCGCGTGAGGGTGCGCAGGTTACCGCGGTTGCTGTTGGCCGTTCGTTGCATGAGGATGCGTTTAGGGCGTTTGTTCGTGCGGGTGGGCGTGTGTTGGTGTTGGATCCGGCGGCTGATATTCCTGGGTGCACGTCTGGTTTTTCCGCGGGTGAGGCTGGTGAGCGGCTGCAGGCTGCGGTCGAGTGTGCGCGGGGTTCGCATGTGGTGCTTGATGCTATGACGGGGATTGGCGTGGCCGGCGCGTTGCGTGGTGTCGCTGGCACGTTGGCTTCGTCTTTGGGTATGGATGGCGTGTTGCCGGACAAGCCTGTGTTGCCGAACAATGACCCTTCCGCTGATTTGCCGTTGGTGGTGGCCGTCGATGCGCCGTCGGGTGTGGGTGTTGATGATGGTTCGTTGCCGGGGCCGTATATTCCTGCGGATGTGACGGTGACGTTCGGTGCGATGAAGCCGTGTGCGATGGTGCCGCCGGCTTCGTATGCTTGCGGACGGATCACGTTGGTCGATTTCGGTTTCGATGTCGATGATGCTGTTCCGTTTGCCGAGATGACGGATGGCGATTTTGTGGCGGATTCGGTTCGTCTTCCGTCTCTTGCGGATGGCAAGTATTCGCGTGGAGTGGTTGGTTTGGTGACTGGTTCGGCGCGGTATCCGGGTGCTGCCGTGTTGTCGGCGAGGGCCGCGGCGTGTGCGAATGTGGGCATGGTGCGTTATCTGGGGCCGCAGCGTGCGCAGGATATGATATTGGCCGTGTTGCCGGAGGCTGTGTTGGGCAAGGGTCGGGTGCAGTCGTGGGTGGTTGGATCCGGTGTGCCCGCCGAGGGTGACGTTGCTTCCGGTGATGACATGCAGCGTGCGACCATTGCCGCGCTGCTGGATCATTACGCGTTGGAGGATGGCGATGGCTCGCGGAACGAGCGGGCGGAGGGCATGCCTCCCATTGTGGTTGATGCCGGCGCGTTGGATTTGCTGCCGTGCCATGTTGTGCCGCAGGTCGTTATCACTCCGCATGCCGGCGAATTGGCCGCATTGCTGAATCGGTTGGATGCCGATATGGCCGATGTTGTTTCCAGGCAGTGGGTGGAGGCCCGGCCATTGCGGGCGGCGTTGCGCGCGCATGAGCTTACGGGGGCCACGGTGCTGCTTAAGGGCGCGGTCACCATTGTGGTTGGAGCTGATGGAGATGGGAACACGCGGATCATCCTGTCCGGGCGCGCGCCTGCCTGGATGGCCACCGCCGGTTCGGGCGATGTGTTGGCCGGCGTGTTGGGCGCGTTGCTGGCGCAGCAGGACGACATGCTGTCCGACGATCCGGCTTTGGTTCCGGAGGTCGCCGCGGCCGCCGCGTATATGCATGGGCTTGCCGGCGCGATGGCCAGCGGGTCGGAGCAGCGCGGATGGCATCGTCCGCATCTGTATGGGCATGCGGGCAAGACTCCGGCGAGCGTGATCGGGCATCCGATTGTTGCCGGTGATGTCGTCGCGGCTGTTCCCCGGGCTTTTGGCGAGCTGCTCCGCTGACCGTTTCGTGGAGGGTCATTCCACTGATTTCAATGCTTCGAGCATGTCCACCGTTTCGAGCTGGCGGTATACGATCCAGCCGAGCACGGCTAGTACCACGGCCACGACGATGGCCGGGGCCGCCAATGCGATCCAGCTGATGGCGGGGTCGAACATGACTTCGTCGGGTGGCACTTCGGTGATGATGTATCGGTGCAGCCATTCTCCGAAGCCGTATCCGGCGAGTATGCCCAGCAGTGACAGCAGGATCGTTTCGCGGTAGATGTACATCGTGGTCTCGCTGGTGTGGAAGCCGAGCACTTTGATCGTGGATAGCTCGCGTATGCGTTCCGACACGTTGAGGTTGGTCAGGTCGTAGAGGATCACCACGGCCAGCAGCACGGCCACGAGAATCAGCACTTCCATGATCTGGTTGAGCGATCCCACGATTGTGGACACCATGTTCTTCTGCGTCGTGTTCTGCACGACGCCGCGCACGGCGGCCAGTTTCATGAATTTGGCGCCTTGGCGTTCCGTGTTGGCGTTGCTGTGGTCTTTCAGTCTGACCATGTATGCGTTTGTGCTGTACTGGTCGCCGAACACGTGTTCGTAGCATTGCGCGTTCATGAATATGAAATGGCCGATGTACATTTCGCTGATGCCGGCGACTTTGATGGTGCGTTGCGCGCCGTTTTCGTCGTTTACCGTGAAGGTGTCGCCGACCGAGACGTTGAGCATTTCGGCGAGCCGTTCGGAGATTACCGCGCCATTGTTGACCAGTATCTGTGGTTGGTGTGTTTTGCGGTCGCGTAATGTCAGGTATTCGTTGAAGTTGTATGCGTCGTCGGTGGCCAGCAGGGTGATCGACTGCTTATCGTTCTCCTTGCCTGCGGTTTTCGACAGTTCCTCGTAGCGCACCGCTGTCGAGGATTGGACGGTTTTGCCCTTCAGCGTCGTGGCGATTTCCTCGCGTTGCGCGCTGTTGGTGTCGGATTCCTCGGCGACGATCAGGTCGTAGTGGATGAGTTCCTCGAACTGTCGGTTTCCTATCTGTCCGATCGAGGATTGGACGGCGAGGCCGGCCGTCAGCAGGGATACCGCTCCGCATACGCCGAAGATCGTCATGAACATGCGTGTTTTATATCGGAAGATGTTACGGGCGGTCACTTTGTGTGTGAAATTCAGACGGTTCCATAGTGGTGGGAAATGTTCCAAAAGAATTTTCGAGCCTTTGGCCGGCGGCTTGGGCAGCAGTAGGCTCGCCGGTTTTTCGCGCAGTTCCTTGGACGCGGCCAGCCATGCCGGCACGACGGCGCTTATCCATGCAAGTGCGAATGCGGCCATGGTGATCCAGGGGTGGAATTTGAGCATGATGTCCGGCATGGTGAATCCCGCGCTGTATGCGTGGGCGACGATAAGCGGCAGCAGCGTGTGGCCGGCGAGCACGCCGGTGCATGTGCCCAGGGTGGATGCGGCGAATCCGTATACGGTGAATTTGAGCATCACATCCGCGTTGCCGTAGCCGAGCGCCTTCAACGTTCCGGAATTGGTGCGTTCCTCGTCCACCATGCGTCCCATGGTGCTGAAGGTGACGAGCGCCGCGACGAAGTAGAGGAAGATCGGGAAGATGTCCGCCAGTTTCGCCACGATGCCTTCGATGACCATGTACACGCGGTAGCCTTGCGAGGTCAGGCCTTCGCGGCGGCCGCTGACGGAATAGGCCGGGACGGTGAGATTGTCGATCTTCTCCTCGGCGAGGGTTATCTGCCGTTCGGCTTCGGGCTTCTGCGCGTTGAATTCGGCGAGTTTGCTCTGGTATTCCGTTTCGGCCTTGTCGATGTCCCTCTGGCCTTGGATAAGCTGCGTGACGCCGTCTGCGACTTGCTTGCCGGCCTGCGACACCGCTTTGCCGAGCTCGTTTTGTTTTTCGGCTATCTGTTTGGATGCCTGTGCGAGATTGTCCGCATTGCTCCGATACGCCTGCGAGCCTTGGTCGAGCCGCGCTACGGCGTTCTGGTATTGTTGCAGTCCCGCATTGTAGGCGTTCAGCTGTCTGTTGTATTCGGCGCAGGCTTCGTTGTACTGGTTGATCGCCATGTCGTATTTGCCGCGTATTTGTTCGTAGAGTTTGCCGGTGATGCCGGTCTGTTCCCATTTGCCGAGCGTCGCGCCGACTTTGTCGAGCACGGTTTTGCTTGTTTCGAGTTGTTCTCGCGCCGCGTCCAGCTGCGTTTTGCCGTTCGCCAGCCGGTTCCATGAATCGGAGAGCTGGTTCTGTCCTTGAGCCAATTGCGTCTGTGCCGCCTGCAGTTGCGTCTGTCCGGAGGCGACCGACGCGTTGGCCGAGGCCAGTTGCGCTTGCGCCGTGGCCAGCTGGGCCGCGGCCGCCAAGTCCCACATCGACCAGCGTCTGCACTGGATCGGCCGCGTTCTTGACGAGTTCGGAGGCGAGTTCCACGTTCTCCTTGGCGGTGAGGTTGGCCACCAGATTGTAGAACTGGAATACGAATCCGATGTTGTTGCGCCGGTAATCGGTCAGTTGCTTCGCGTTGAAGTCCGAGATGTCGACGCCGTCGATGATGACCTTGCCTTCGGAATTCGTGTCCATGCCGCTCAGGATGTTGAGCACCGTCGATTTGCCGGCTCCGGATGATCCCAGAATGATCGCAAGCTCGCCGCGTTCGATGTCGAAACTCACATCGTTGTTGGCGGTGATTATGATGTCGCCCATATGGTAGCGCTTGAAGCTGTGCACCATTTCGATATATGCCATCGTCGGCCCCTTCCTAATGCTTTCCACTAGGACACCCGTCTATTCAGACAACATGTTGATTTAATTTCGGATTGATTGTATGTTCGAAATGGTCGGCATGACAATCATCGCAATCGCCGAAAACGTCTAGATTAGCCTTTTTCAAAACCCAAGCGAGCCTTTCCGCCCCAATGACTTTCAGGAAACGCCGCACGCGAAGACGAAAACGTCCTTCACGAACATGGGTACGGTACACTGGCGGAAGACAGACGCACGCTACAAGAAGGGTTTCCCGATGACCGTTGCAGTTCCGACCATCACCGACGTCGTTTTCGATTTCTGCGGAGTGTTGCTGGATTGGCGGACACGGGCATGCCTTGAAGGCAGATTCGACGACGCGACCGTCGACCGCATCTGCGCCGACGACGACCCCTGCGGCTTCTTCGGATACGAGGACCGTATGGACGCCGGGGAGGACTTCGATTCGATATGGCCCGATGTGGTGGCCGAGCAGGGAGAACGCGTCGCCGGGATCTTCCGTTATTACATCGCGCATTACGACGACGCGCTGCCACGCATGCTGCCCGGCATGGAGCGGCTGCTGCGCGATCTGAAGGCGGCCGGCTATGGCGTGTGGGGATTGACGAATTGGTCCCATGAGACGTTCCATTTCGCATTCGAGAAGTTCCCGCAGCTTGCCGAACTGCTGCAGGGCACCATCGTCTCCGGCGTGGAGAAGATGCACAAGCCGAACGCCGACATCTACGAACTGGCGATGAGCCGTTTCGGCCTAAGCCCCGAGAGCAGCGTGTTCCTCGACGACACCGCGAAGAACGTCGCCGGGGCGCGGTCGGCCGGCATGCACGCCTTCCGTTTCGTCGACGCCGACCAGGCGCGCAGGGACCTGGAATCCTTGGGCGTGCGCGTGTGAGCGCGGCGGACGTACGCCTGCGTCCCGCGGAACGGGCCTCGGCCATGCGCCCATATCATCGTCCGCTGTAGGCCGCGCATCCACCGACCGCGTGTCCACTATGCAAAACGAAGCGCTATAAATCGTCGTTTCGTAAAGCGACGCTGGTATAAATGGGCGTTATGACCCTCCTTCAGCTGAAATACATCGTCAAAATAGTGGAATGCGGCTCCATGAACGAGGCCTCGCACGAGCTGTACGTATCCCAGCCCGCGTTGAGCTCCTCGGTGAAGGAGCTTGAGAACGAGCTCGGCATCGAGATCTTCACCCGTTCCTCCCAAGGCATCGCGTTGACCGTGGACGGCGCGGAATTCCTCACCTACGCGCGTCAGGTCCTCGATCAGGCGTCGCTGCTGGAGGAACGGTACAAGAACGCGAAACCCCGCAAACAGCTGTGCTCCGTGTCCACGCAGCATTACATGTTCGCCGTGGAGGCGTTCGTGGAGATGATCGACTCCACCAAGTCCGACGAATACGAGTTCACCATCCGCGAGACCCGCACGAAGGACATCATCAACCAGGTGGCGAACATGCTTTCGGAGATCGGCATCATCTACCTGTCCGACTTCAACAAGGACGTGATCGGCAAGCTGCTGCGCGAGAAGCATCTCGAGTTCCATCCGCTGTTCCGCGCGCCGTTGCACGTGTTCATCTCGCGCGACAATCCGCTGGCCGGCAAGAAGAAGGTCACCATGGACGATCTGAAGCCGTTCCCGTTCATCCAATACGAGCAGGGCGAGGAAGGCAGCTTCTTCTTCGCGGAGGAGGCCGTCTGGCCGGAGTACTCCCCCAAGCAGATCAACGTGACCGACCGCGCCACGATTCTGAACTTCATCATCGGCCTGAACGGCTACACGGTGTGCACCGGCATCGACAACGGCGATCTCAACAACGAGAAGATCGTCACCGTGCCGCTCGACACCGATGAGACGATGCTTGTCGGATGGATCACCAATGAGCGCGCGAAGCTGTCCAAGGCCGCCGAAACGTACTTGGAGAAGCTCAAGTCGGTGGTCGCCAGCCACGGCTACACGCTCATCGACTGACCCCGGAACAGAGGAACCACAACGAAAAGGCACTGTACTGCCCGAAAGCAGCACAGTGCCTTTCTGTCATATCCGAGATTATAACAGCCGATGAGCGCGGTTCAGCGCGAACGCCGCAGTCAGGCGCCGTACTGTTCCAGGTACGCGTCGGCGGCGGCCTTGATCTCCGGTGTGACGTACGGGGTGCCGTCGGCGTTCTGGATGTGCTGGCCGGCTTCGAAGATCTCCTTCACGTTGGCGATGGCGAACACCGGGAAGCCAAATTCGGCTTCGACGGCCTTCACCGCGGACGTGTCGGAATCCTTGGTCTTCTCCATGCGGTCCACGCTCAGTACCAGGCCGATGACCTCGACGTTCGCCTCGGCCTTGAGCTTCGGGATGACCTCGCGCACAGCGGTGCCGGCGGTCATCACGTCGTCGACGAGCAGGACCTTCATGCCGTCCGCAAGCTGCGTGCCGACCATCATGCCGCCGTCGCCATGGTCCTTCTTCTCCTTGCGGTCGAAGGTGTAGCCGACCTCCATGCCATGGGCGGACGTCAGCGCGATGGCGGTGGACACGCCCAGCGGGATGCCCTTGTAGGCAGGGCCGAACACGGTGTCGATGTCCTTGGGCAGGTTGCCCGCCTCGATCTCCTCGACAATCTTCTCGGCGTAGAACGCGCCGAGACGGGCGATCTTGCGTCCGTCGTTGAATGCGCCGGCGTTGATGAAGTACGGCGACTTGCGGCCGGACTTCAATGTGAACTCGCCGAATTTCAACGCCTGCGATTCCAGCAGGAACTCGGTGAAACGATGGTCGAGCGATGCGGTCATTTGCTTGTTCTCCTTACATTGATCGATTACGAAATTTCAGCGCCAGGTCTCGCCTTTGGCGAGCTTGTCGGCGAGTTCGGGACGTTCGTCGAGCAGATCGTCGAGTTCGCGGGCCACGCGCAGCGGCGCGGTCGGCTCGAACAATGCGGCCGCGCCGACTTCGACGGCGTTGGCGCCGGCATACAGGTATTCGAGCGCGGTCTCGCCGGAGTCGATGCCTCCGATGCCGATGATCGGTATTTCTGGCAATGCGGCGCGCACGCGCCATACCGCGGCCAGTCCGACCGGCAGGACGGCCGGGCCGGACACGCCGCCGGTGACGTGCGTGATGACCGGCTCGCCGGTGCGGATGTTGATGCGCATGCCGAGCAGCGTGTTGATCAGGCTCAATGCGTCGGCTCCGCTTTCCACCGCGGCTCGTGCCGGCACGGTGATATCGGTGACGTTCGGGGTGAGTTTGACAATCATCTTCTTGTCGGTGAGCTTGCGCAGTCTGGTGATGAGGCGGCTCAAAGCCACTGGGTCGGTGCCGACGCTCATGCCGCCTGCGGACACGTTCGGACAGCTCACGTTGATTTCCAGCATGTCGGCCGGGGAATCGTCGAGTTTGGACACGACTTCCGCGTAGTCGTCGTCGCAGTGTCCGGCGACGTTGGCGATGACGGTGGCGTTGATGGCCTTGAGTTTCGGCAGATCGTCCTCAAGGTAATGGTCCACGCCGGGATTCTGCAGGCCGACGGCGTTGATGTTGCTGGAGGGGCCTTCCGCAGTACGGATGCCAGGATTGCCTTCCCATGGCACCGGAGACACGCCTTTGGTGGTGACGGCGCCCAGCTGGCTCACGTCATAGAACCAGCGCACGGCAGCATATTGGAACGTGCCGGAAGCGGTCGCCACCGGATTCTTCCACGGGATACCAGCCACCTGGGTGGGATGCTTCCATTCGTGCTGTTCGTACAGGTTCGCATGTTGTTCTGCGGTCATGCTCACTCCCCCCATCCCAATTGTTCGCGGGTGAACACAGGTCCGTCCGAGCAGACCTTCAATCGTCCTTCGGCGGTGTCGACGGTGCACAGCACGCATGTGCCGTATCCGCAGCCCATGCGCTGTTCCAAGCTCAGCTGTGCCTCGATGCCGCGTTTCGCCGCCCATGCGGCGACGGCCTTCATCATCGGCAACGGCCCGCATGAGAGGATGACCGGCTTCAGCTCGCCGTTCACCAGTTCATTTTCAATACGGTCAAGGAGCGTTACGACATTGCCTTCGGATTCGTCGATGCTGTATGTCTTGTCCGCGTACCGGCCGACGTATTCGTCTCCGAAACGCACGTTGCGGTATCCGAACACCGCGGTGCTCGTCGATCCCTCCGATTCGGCGATGGCCTGCGCGGCGCGCACCAGCGGCGGCACGCCGAGACCGCCGGCCACCAGCACGTAGTTCGCGTTCTCCTTGGTGTTGAAGGAGTTGCCGAGAGGACCCATCACCCGAATGGTGTCGCCCGCACGCAATTCGGAGAATTCGGCGGTGCCTTTGCCGACGACGGCGAAGATAAGGCTCACCTCATCGCCATCCACTTCGGCCACGCCGAACGGACGGGGCATCAGTCTGCTCGGATTGTTGGAATACACGTCGACGAACTGCGCCGGCTTGGCATGTCCCGCGATGAATTCGTCGCGGAATGTCAATCGGTACACGCCATCGGCCAGCATGCGGTTGTCGACGATTTCGACCGTGTGCCTGCTGGGGAAGAATCCCGCTTCCCTCGCCTGGCCGACGGTCGGCATGAACGTTGCTACGGCGGTCATGACTCCCTTTCCTGTGTTTCGTTCGATTGTTCTGGTAGCTTACGGCAGTACCGCGCGCAGATTGTCGCGCATGTCCTTCGCGGCCTCGCGCGCCGATTCGGCGACCAAGTCGAGCGCATCGTCTGCGCTCATGGATTCGCTGTATTTGCCGGACTTCTTCCAGGCTCCGATGATGCCACGCGACGAATTGACGAGCGCGCCCATGCCGTCTTTGTCGAACATGCCGGCCACGCCTTGGGCGGTACCGCCCTGCGCGCCGTAACCGGGGACCAGGAAGAACGTGTGCGGCATGCGCGCCCGCAACGCCTTGCCTTCCTCGGGATGGGTGGCTCCGACCACCGCGCCGACACGGGAATACCCGTTCGCGCCGATGGTTTCGGCTCCCCAGCCTTCCACGAGGTCGGCGACATGCTCGTACACGCGCTCGCCTGAGGCGAGTTCGAGTTCCTGCAGTTCGCTGCTGGATGGATTGGAGGTGCGTACCAGTACGAAGATGTCCTTGTCGGCACCAGTGGCGGCTTCGACGAACGGGGTGATGCCGTCGGTGCCGAGGTAGGGGTTCACGGTGACCGCGTCCTCATGCCACGGGTCGAAAGCGTGCTCCCCCGCGTTCACACCGCTCAGATGGTGGGCGTAGGCGGCTGCGGTGGAGCCGATGTCGCCGCGCTTGACGTCGCCAAGGACGTACAGTCCCTGCTGTTTGGCGTATTCGCAGGTCATGCTGTAGGCGTCGATGCCGGCTGGTCCGAGCGCCTCATACATGGCGATCTGCGGTTTGACGGCCGGGACGATGTCGGCTACTGCGTCGATGATGGCGCGGTTGAATTCGAAGAAGGCGACGGACAGTTGGGCTGCCGGCGCTTCCGTCGGATCCTCCACCTGTTCGGCGATTTCCTCGGCGAAGCTGGCCACGACCTGCTTCGGCACCAGCGCTTCGGTGGGGTCGAGTCCCACGACGCTTGGATTCTGCTTGTCTTCGATGGCTTCGATCAGACGGTCCATCAGTCCTCCTTGTCGATGCGGCTGAAGGCCAGCTTCGAGCCGATGATGGTGGCGAGCGGCCGGCCGGTGACCTGCCATCCGCCGAATGGGGTGTTACGTGCCGAGGAGTGGAACTTCTCCGGGTCGACGGTCCATTCCTCTCCGGTGTTCAGCACCACGAGATCCACCTGGTCGCTTTCGGGCACGCGGCCCAGATCAAGCACGCGCTTGGTGTCGTCGTCTCCCGGCACGGCGTCGGCGTAGTCGTCGAGCACCGCCGTGATGTCCGTTTTGTCGTGGCCCATGAGTTCGGCCGGACCGGTGGACATGAGTTCGATGAGACGTTCGTCGGAAATGAATCCGCCGTCGACAAGTACCTTGTGGCAGACGCCGTATGCGCATTCCAGCCCGATGATGCCGTTGGGCGCGTCGAGGAAGCCGAGTTCCTTCTCTTCCATGGTGTGGGGCGCATGGTCGGTGGCCAACAAATCGACCGTGCCGTCGGCGACGGCTGCGATGGTGGCCTGGCGGTCCGCTTCGGAGCGCAGCGGCGGGTTCATTTTGGCCAAAGTGCCGTACTTAAGCAGCGCCTCGTCGTTCAATGCGATGTAATGCGGCGCGGTCTCGCAGGTGATCGGAAGTCCTTCGGCCTTGGCTTTGCGGATGGCGTCGAAGGAGATTGCGGTGCTGACGTGCTGGAAATGCACGTGCACGCCGGTTTTGCGGGACATGTCAATGTCGCGTTCGACGATTTTGAGTTCCGTGTCCTCCGGAATGCCTGGAACGCCAAGCTTGCGGGACACCGGACCGTCATTGACCGCGCCGGTGTCGTGGTGTTCGCAATGCTCGATGAGGTACAGTCCCGACTCCTTGACGTTTTCGAACACCTGTTCGAGAATGCTGGGGGTCACCGCGGAACCGTCATCGCTGATGGCGGTCACCGGATGCGCCAGCTGGTAGGCGTCCTTATGCTCGTCGCCATGTTCGGGCAGGTAGCCGATCCAGTCGGCCACTTCGGTGGCCTCATGGCCGGCACGCCCCTTTGAGGCGCATACGCATAGGTCGTAGCGCACCGGCAGTTTCACGCCATGAGCGGCCTCGTAATGCTGCAGGTAATCGATGACCGTGTCGTATTCGGCGTCGAGCACTTCGGAGGCACCCGGCTGGCCGGCCTCCACCTTCACG
Organism: Bifidobacterium sp. MSK.17.10; assembly: GCF_019129655.1. Taxonomy (NCBI): domain Bacteria; kingdom Bacillati; phylum Actinomycetota; class Actinomycetes; order Bifidobacteriales; family Bifidobacteriaceae; genus Bifidobacterium; species Bifidobacterium sp. MSK.17.10. The sequence continues at coordinate 184,745 of NZ_JAHOJD010000004.1, forward strand.
CCATCCATGGCCGGCACGGTGTTTGGCATGATGAGCACGTTCGTGTATCCGCCGGATGCCGCCGCCGCGCAGCCGGAGATCATGGACTCCTTGTAGGTCTGTCCGGGATCGCGGAAATGCACGTGCGGGTCTTCGAATCCGGGGGCGATGGTCATCGCCGAGGCGTCCACGGACGCGTCCGTGTCGGAAGGGACGACGAGGTCAATGACTTCGCCGGTGTTCCAGACCTTGATGTCGTGAAGGGTGAGGGTCATGATTTCAGAACTTCGCTTCCTCGTCGCAGTAGTCGCAACGGTATTCCTGACGGTCGGAATGCACCAGATGGAACATCTGCACCGCAGGCTCGGTGGTGGTGACGCAGCGCGGGTTCACGCATTTGATGATGTTGACGACATGTTCCGGCAGGGTCGGCTTCTTCTTTTCGACGATTTTGCCGCCGCGGACGATGCCGACGGTCGCGGTGCGCGCCACGAGGCCGAGCACGTCGAGGTCGATGGATTCGGTCTCATCCTCGATTTTGATGATGTCCTTCGTGCCGTACATGTGGCTGTCGGTGTTCATGATCAACGCGAGCTTGGTTTTGGACGGGTCGATCTTCAGATACTCAAGTACCTTGAGCGCGGTTCCGGCGGGCACGTGATCGATGATGATGCCGTTCTGAATGCTGGTGACTTCCATCAGGCTTCAACCTCCTTGGCTGCGAGCGGTTCGTATCCCGGCAGTTCGTCACCGACCACCGAGCTTTCCAATGCCATGCGCATGAGCATACCGTTCTTGACCTGTTCGAAGTAGGCTGCACGCGGATCGTCGTCAACTTCCACGGCGATTTCGTTGACGCGCGGCAGCGGGTGCAGCACGGCCATGTCCTTCTTGGCGTACGCCATCTTGGCTTCGTCGAGGATGTAGGTGTCGCGCAGACGCAGATAATCGTCCTCGTTGAAGAAACGTTCTTTCTGCACGCGGGTCATGTACAGCACGTCAAGATCGCCGATGACGGAGACCAGATCCTTGACTTCGGTGTAGGAGCAGGATTCGGTGGCGTTGATGCGGTCAAGCACGTACTGCGGGGTCTTGAGCTCGTCGGGGCTGATCAGCACGAAGTTGACGTTGCCGAAGCGGCACAGTGTTTCGATCAGGGAGTGCACGGTGCGGCCGAAGGTCAAATCGCCGCACAGGCCGACGGTCAGGTTGGTGACACGGCCGAAGCGCGATTGAAGCGTGGCCAGGTCGGCGAGCGTCTGCGTCGGATGCATGTGTCCGCCGTCGCCCGCGTTGATGACCGGCACGGAGGCGGCGCGGGATGCGACCAGCGCGGCGCCTTCCTTCGGATGGCGGATGGCCACCACGTCGACGTAGTTGGACACCGTCTTCAACGTGTCGGCGATCGTCTCGCCCTTGGTGACGGAGGCGAGCTGGGCGCCGGCGAAACCGATCACCTTGCCGCCGAGGCGCAGCATGGCGGTTTCGAAACTCAGACGCGTGCGCGTACTCGGCTCATAAAACAAAGTGGCAAGCACCCTGCCTTCGCAGGTGTGTGCCACTTCTTTACGATGGGAATCGATGTACTGCGCTTTGTGCAGCATTTCCTGAATCTGACGAATGGAAAGATCATCGAGAGTGATGACGCTTTTTCCGACCATCGGCGTTTCGACCGCCGGTTCGAGTACTGAGGACAACGGCTCACCTTTCATGCAACTTGTGGTTGAAGGTGGCCACTGAAAGTGACCTAGCCAACTATAGCCCGAAACACTGACCCGGAGCGTTCACCGCGTGTTCACCGAGCGCCCGCTCGAATCGTTTCATGAAAGGCCGTAGAACAGACGTTCCGTCACGTCGCGCGCCTTGCGCATTACGGCAAGCAGATCGTTTTCGAAATGCTGTCCGCGATTCGCGTCGTATCCGAGATAGACGGCGAGTCCTCCCAGCGAATACGTGTCATCCGGCAGGATATCCGCCTGGTTGACGCGCCCGCTCCACAGGTAGCTGCCGTTGCGCGCGGCCGTGCACATCCACCATGCGCGTCGCAATACGACGGCGTCGCCGGCGGAAACCAGCTTGCGCCGCTCCAACTCGTCCAACGCCTGCATCGTGCCGTTGACTCGCAGGTTCGCGTTGTCGCCGGCATGCTGCAACTGCAGCAGCTGAATCGTCCATTCCACGTCGGACAGACCACCTTTGCCCAGCTTCAGGTGACGGTCCCTACGCACGCCGCGCGGCAATCGCTCGGCTTCCATACGCGCCTTGAGCTTGCGTATTTCGGCGACCTGCGCCTCCGTCAAATCGATCTTCGGATAGCGCAGCGGGTCGGCGACGTTCATCAGGAAATCCTCGGCGAGCGCCGCGTCGCCTGCCGCGTAACGCGCACGCAGGAGCGCCTGGTGCTCCCATGTGCTCGCCCAGGAACGGTAGTATTCCTCGCAGGACGCGTAGGAGCGCACGAGGGGTCCGTTTTTGCCTTCGGGCCGCAGGTCCATGTCGAGTTCGATTTTGGGTTCGAGCGTGGTCGGTCCTTGCAGGATGGCGCGGAGGTCTTCCTGCACTTTGCGTGCGAAGAGGTTGGCTTGGTTGTCGTCGGCGTTATCGGACGGCCGGTAGATGATGATGACGTCGGCGTCGGAGCTGAAGTTCACTTCCCTGCCGCCGTAGCGTCCCATGCCGATGACGGCGATTGCCGCCGGCGCTTCGTCGAGTCCCATTTCCTGCGTTTGGTGGCGGATGGCCCAGGTGAGCGATGCGTCGATGGCCGCGTCGTATACGTCGGTCATACCCGCGAGCGACGCCTTGTCGTCGATGACGCCGCTCATCCACCCTAGTCCGATGCGTTCGATTTCGTGGCGTCGCATGGCGCGGATGGAGTTGGCGAAGTCGTTGATGCTGCCTGCGTTGCGTTCGAGTGAGGCGTGTGTCTGCACGTCGAGGCTTTCGCGTGAGCGTGGCTGCAGGTCGTTGTCGCTGCCGAGCCAGGTGACGGATTCGACGGATTTGTTGAGCGCGTCGCCCAGGAACCGCGAATTGGACAGGATGTGGCACAGGCGTTGCGCGGCGGACGGCGAGTCGCGCAGGAAGCCGAGGTATTCGCTGTCCGTGCCAAAGTGTTCTTCGAGTTTGCGCCAGTTGAGCAGTCCCATGTCGGGGTTCTGCCCTTCGCCGAGCCATTGGAGGGCGGCGGGCAGGAGGATGCGGTTGATTTTCGCGGCACGGGAGATGCCGGCGGTCAGTGCGGTGACGTGGCGCATGGCGGCGTCGGGGTCGGCGAATCCGATGGAGGCGAAGCGTTCCTGCATGGCGTTGGCGGACAGTTCCACTTGTTCGTCGTCGAGGCCGGCGTTGATGGGCAGCATGGGCCGGTAGTAGATGTCCATGTGCAGGTGGCGCACTTCACGTCGGGTTTCGTCGTATTTGTCGACGAGTTCCTCGGGGTGCATGTGGAAGGCCCGGGCGAGTCTGCGCAGTTCGAGGTTGTGGTTGAGTTCGTCGTCGTTGGTGTCGCGTTTGCGTTCGATACCGCCGAGACTGGCTTTGCCGAGGTCCGGGAACAGGTGGGTGCGTTTGAGCGCCCACATTTGCTGGCGGTGTTCCATGACGCGTTCGAAGCGGTAGTCCCAGGAGAGCTTCTTGGCTTGTCTGCGTGAGACGTATCCGCCTTCGGCGAGGCGTTGCAACGATTCGAGGGTGGAGCTGGTGCGCAGGGTCTCGTCGGCGCGGCCGTGGACGAGTTGGAGCATCTGCACGGTGAATTCCACGTCTCGTAGGCCTCCGCGGCCGAGTTTGATTTCACGATCCTTCAGGGGCGCGGGGATGAGGTCTTCGACTCGTTTGCGCATCTGCTGGCAGTCGTAGACGAAGTTGTCGCGTTTGGAGGCGGTCCATACGAACGGTCGGGTCATGTCCATGTACGCTTGGCCGAGGTCGGGGTCACCGGCCACGGGGCGGGCCTTGAGCAGGGCTTGGAATTCCCAGTTTTCCGCCCACTGTTCGTAGTAGGCTTCGTGCGATTCGAGTTTGCGTACGAGCGGGCCGTCCTTGCCTTCGGGGCGCAGTCCGCCATCGATCTGCCACAATGTAGGTTCGGCGACGCCCATGATGACGGATTGGCATACGCGCTGCAAGGTGGTGGCCATTTTGGTGCCGACACGGTTGAGGGTCATGCCGTTGGTGTCCGCGTCCGCCGGTTCCACCACGTAGATGAGGTCCACGTCGGATACGTAGTTGAGTTCGCGTGCGCCGAGCTTGCCCATGCCGATGATGGCGAAGCGCACGTGTTCGCTGCCGTCCACTTCGTCGCGGGCGATGGCGAGCGCGCCTTCCAGGGCCGCGTCGGCAAGATCGGACAGTTCCTGGCTGATTCTCGGTTGTATTTCGATTGGGTCGTCCGCGGTGGCGTCCTGCGCCATGATGGCGGCGAGCTGTTTTCTGTAGGTCTGTCGTAGCGCGGTCGCCGCTTCGGCGAGTGGTTTCGTGGCTTTTGGCATGCGATTGTCGGCCGGGTCGGCACCGACCGCTTCGAGGACATGCGCGCGGCGTTGCGCGTGGTTGTACAGATGGCTTTCGCATGAGTCGCTGGCTGCGGCCATGACGAGTTCGGGGCGGAAGCGCATGAGCTTGCCCATTTCGTCGGACACGCCGAGCACGGTGACGAGTCGTACGAGTCCGGCGTCGTCGGTGATGACCTGGTGGAAGTCGCGGCCTTGGCTTTGCAACGCTTTGATGATGTCGACGAGGTTGCGTAGCGCGATGTCGGGCTCGCAGGTCTGTTCCAATGTTTTCATCAGCAGGCATAGCCGGTCGTCGTCGATGCCGTCGGCGCGCAACTCGTCAAGCAGCGTGCGTGCCGTGTCCAGATCCTGCAATCCCGCCCGAATCAGATCGAGCACCCCAAACTGATGCGTAGAAGAAGCCATGGTTCCCATAGTAATCGTTCATATCCGTAAGTATGGCGAAAGGGATGGTTTCCGACAGTTGCCGGAAATCATCCCTTTCGTGTTTGTTGCATCGTCTGAATCAGACGAAGAATGGTTTGACGTTGGACCAGATGCGCCGGCTGACGCATGGATGGTTCATCGTGTACAGGTGCACGCCGTCGACGCCGCGTGCCGCCAAGTCGCAGATCTGTTCGGACGCGTAGGCGATACCCGCCTCTTTAAGCAGCGCGGTGTCACTCCCCCACTTGTCAAGTAGGACGGCAAGTTTTTCAGGAACACGCGATTCGCACATCTTCGACATGCGCAGCACCGACTTCGCGTTCATCACCGGCATGATGCCGGCTTCGATCGGAACGTCGATGCCGGCGGCACGAGCCTTGTCCACGAATCGAAGGAAATCCTCGTTGTCGTAGAACAGCTGGGAGATGAGGTGGCTTACGCCCGCGTCGACCTTCTTCTTGAGATTGTCGATATCCTCCTCAAGCGTGGCCGCCTGCGGGTGCTTTTCCGGATAGCAGGCGCCGTAGATCTTGAGATTAGGACGCTTCTCGCGGATGTAGGCCGCCAGATCGCTCGCATGGTCGAACACTCCCGCCGGTTCGGCTCCTTCCACACGGTCGCCTCGCAAAGCGAGCACGCCGGAGACTTTGGCTTGGTCGAACAGGTCGAGCGCCTCGTTCACGTCGTCTTTGTCAAGGTATTGCGCGGTCAGGTGCGCCACGGCCGGAATGCCGTATTCGTTCACCGTATGCGCGATGCGTGCGGTCAGCGTGCGGTCGGACGATTTGCCGGTGCCGTAGGTGACGGAGATGAAGTCGGGGTCCAGCCCCTGCAGGCCATCCAACGTATCGTAGATGGTACCTACAGGGCTGGTGCGCTTGGGAGGGAACACCTCCAGCGAGAAGATTGGCGAATGCATGTGATTCCTTGGAAATCTTGCCTGTTTATGCCTATGCCGGCCTTACTTGGCGAGTTTGGCGCGCACGGCCTTGGCCGCTGCGACGAGGTTCTCCAGGCTCGGCCAGGTTTCGGCGTTGCCACGGGTCTTCAGGCCGCAGTCCGGGTTGATCCACACCTTTTCGACGTCCATCTTCTTCAGGATCTCGTAGATGCGGTCCTCGATCTCCTGTTCGGACGGAATGCGCGGAGAGTGGATGTCGTACACGCCCGGGCCGGCTTCGGTTTCGAAGTTGGCGTCGTGGATGGCGTCGAGCACCACAAGGTCGCCACGGGAGGCTTCGAAGGAGATCACGTCGGCGTCCATCGCGTCGATGTCCTTGATGATGTCGTTGAACTCCGAATAGCACATGTGCGTGTGGATCTGCGTGGTCGGCTTGACGGCGGAATGCACCAGACGGAACGCCGGAATGGCCCAGTCGAGGTACTTCTTGTGCCAGTCGGTCTTCCTCAGCGGCAGCTTCTCGCGCAGTGCGGCCTCGTCGATCTGGATGACCTTGATGCCGGCCTTCTCCAAATCGAGCACTTCGTCGCGGATGGCGAGCGCGAGCTGCTGGGTCTGCTGCTCGTGGGTGATGTCCTCGCGCGGCCAGGACCAGTTGAGGATGGTGACCGGACCGGTGAGCATGCCCTTCATCACATGATCGGTGCGGGACTGCGCGTAGGCGCTCCATTCCACGGTGATCGGGTTGGCGCGGGATACGTCGCCCCACACGATCGGAGGCTTGACGCAACGTGTGCCGTAGGACTGCACCCACGCGTTCTTGGTGAACAGGAAGCCGTTGAGGTTCTGGCCGAAGTATTCGACCATGTCGTTGCGTTCGAATTCGCCGTGGACGAGCACGTCGAGGCCGATTTCCTCCTGATGCTTGATGCAGGCGTCGATCTGGTTCTTCATGAATTCGTCGTATTCGGCCTTGGTGATCTCGCCCTTGCGCAGCTTGGCGCGTTCGGCGCGCACTTCCTTGGTTTGCGGGAAGGAGCCGATGGTGGTGGTGGGCAGCAGCGGCAGGTTCAGCGCCTCACGCTGCTCCTTCTGGCGTTCGGCGCGTGCCGGCTGACGTACGAAGTCGGCGTCGGTAAGGCTTGCGATTCGCTTGGCGACCGCAGGATCGGCGGCGACGCGGGTGCCGTCGAACAGCGCCTGGTTGGCTGCGAGTTCGGCGGATGCCTTCTTCTCGTCGTCGGAAGCGTCGGCGAGCACGGCGACTTCGTGCAGTTCGTCGAGCTTCTGGACGGCGAAGGCGAAGTGCTTGCGCACGTCGTCGGCGAGACCGTCCTCGCCTTCGGTGCTGAACGGCACGTGCAGCAGGGAGCTGGCGGTGGAGACGGCCACGTTGGCGGTGACCTGCTTCAGCGCGTCGACCAGGCCGAGGCTCACGGCGTAGTTGTTGCGCCAGATGTTGCGGCCGTTGATCACGCCGGCGAAGATGGTGGTTTTTTCTGCCACGCCGTACTTTTCGACGGCGGCGAGGTTTTCGTCCTTGCCTTCGTTCAGGTCCAGGCCGATGCCGTCGAAGCCGAGCAGGTTGACGGTTTCGTACACGTCGGCGATGTGTCCGAAGTAGGTGTTGAGCAGCACCTTGACCTTGCCTTCGCGGGCGGGCAGGATCTTGGCGTACAGGCTCTTGAACAGTTCGACGTCGCCCGGCTCCTTGTCGAGCACGAGGTACGGTTCGTCGATCTGGATCCACTGCACGCCCAGTTCGGCGAACTTGGCGACGACTTCGGCGTACACCGCGGCGACCGCGTTGACGAGGCCCTTGTCGTAGTCGAGCTCCTCGGCCTGCGGATTGCGGGCGAGCTTGAGGAAGGTGTACGGGCCGATGAGCACCGGCTTGGTGGTGATGCCGAGCGCCTTCGCCTCGTTGAATTCGTCGAACGGCTTGGTGCTGTTGAGCTTGATGTCGGTGGCGGAGTCGATTTCCGGCACGAGGTAGTGGTAGTTGGTGGTGAACCACTTCTTCATCGGCAGGGCGGTCACGTCGCCCTTCTCGCCCTGATAGCCGCGACCCATTGCGAAGAGGGTCTCTTCCGGGTTCTCGAAGGCGAGACGCTGGTAGCGCTGCGGAATGACGTTGAGCAGGATGGCAGTGTCGAGCATCTGGTCGTAATAGCTGAAGTCGTTGCTCGGAATCAGGTCGATGCCGGCGGCCTGCTGCAGCTTCCAATGCTTGGCGCGCAGTTCCTTGGCTGTGGCACGCACCTCATCGAGGGTGGTGTTGCCCTTCCAATACGCTTCGATGATTTTCTTCAGCTCACGGTTCTGGCCGATGCGCGGGAAACCGGAGACGGAAGTAAGAGCGGACATGAATCCTCCATCTGATATGAACAATGCAACCCGCTCAAGCTATCACAAAACCGCCAGCTATAAGACATCAAGAAAATTTGAGTGTCGTTATAAACTGTCCTTATAACGCAGTCCGTATGCCGTCTATATTCACACATTTATGTTTATGAATCAATAATGCAGAACAGCCCGGCAAACGGATTTAACGCAATGTCTCGTATGCGTCGGGGTCTACGGGTTCCAGCCATTCATTCGTCACGTCGCCCGTGCCATCCGCAATCATGAACGCCAAATGGCTGAAAGCTTCGTGAGGGGCGGCACCGTGCCAATGCTTAACATCCGGCGGAATACGGACGGCCTGTCCCGGTTCAAGCTCCTTCGGCTCTTCGCCCTCAAGCTGGTAGTAGCCACGCCCTCCAACCGCAATGAGAATCTGGGCCGCGTGATGGTGGATATGCCAGTGGTTCCGGCATCCAGGTTCGAACGTCACATTGTGGATTGACACTTCAGGCGCGTCAAGTACCGGCGCAAGCCAGCTCTGTCCGTCGAAATACTGGGCGAAACCGTCATTTGGTTCCCCAAGAGGGAACGCACTGGGATTGTTCATATGGGCTCTCCTATCCATCATTCTGAACATCGGTTCAGAAAGCACCATACAACCTTGAAGCCGCTTGAAGTCAAATCACAGCACTCTGCGGAATGCTCATCGTTCCGAATCAGCCCGGAACACGCAAGCCCTACTCGAAGTCTTTGGCGGTAAGCAGCGCGATGAGTTCGCCGCTGTGCAGCTGCCACTGGTTGAATGGCTCGTTCGAGCCGAATACGGCGATCGAGGCCGGGGACATGCCGAGATTCAGCAGGTCAAGCAACGTCGGATCGGATTCGGTGCTGGCCAGCCATTGGCAGGCGATCGAAATGGTCGGTTCGTGGCCAAGCACGAGCAGCGTGCGATGCTTTTCCTTGGTTTGCGCGAGCTCGTCGAACACGGATTGCACGCCGCCTTCGTACAGGCTTTGCCGGTAGTCGACTTTCGGATCGTCGCCGAACACCTTGAGCATGCGATCGCAGGTCTGACGGGCGCGGGTGGCGCTGGAGCATGCGATGCGAGTGGGCACCATTTTGAACGCCGCCAATCCTTTGGCCACGGCTTTGGCCTGCTTACGTCCTTTGTCGGTGAGCTTACGTCCCACGTCGCTGCCGTTGCCGCCGAACGGCTCGGTTTTGGCGTGGCGCATCGCCAGCAGCACATACTTGTATTCCTTGGCCTTTTTAGCGACCTTCTTCAGGCTCGTTCCCATAATCGCACGCTCCGATCCGGTTCCAGCGCCGCATTTCAAATGTCTAATGTCCATTGTCTCAGATTTTCCGCTGGGACATGGCATGAAACGCTCTAAATCTACTCCTTTATGGCTTCGACCTGCGCGTCGAGGTCACGCAGCACCTTGCGCAGCTTGCGATCGGAAATGTCACGCAATTCCAGATCCTCAAGCTGTTCGGCACGCTCCTCGGGCGTCAACGAATCGATGTCGGTCGTCGTGTCCTTCGTGGCACGGTCGTGTTTACGCAACGCCTGGAAGCCCGGAGCCATCGCGCGAGAAACCATGAGGAAACCGGTGTGTCCAATCATCTGGTGATCGGGACGGATGGCCAGTCCTTGCGCCTTCCAATTACGTTCCAAAGTCTCCTGAATGTCCGGCTCGGTCCAGCAGCCGACCTCGCGCAACGCTTCGGCAAGACGGCTCAACTGCGTGGTGGTGGTGACGTACGCGACGAGCACGCCGCCAGGCGCGATCACGCGATACGCCTGTTCGAGACGGTTCCACGGGTCAAGCATGTCAAGCATGATGCGGTCGAAGGAGTGTTCCGGCAAACCAGCCGCGACCGAATCGAAATCGCCGGTCCTCAAATCCCACCATGCGGGACGTTTGCCAAAGTAAACCGTCGCGTTGGCTTCGGCGACGCGCGCGAATTCCGAACGCATCTCGATGGTGGTGAGGCTTCCGCCCTCCCCCACGGCATCCAGCAGATTGATGCTCATCGCGCCCGAACCGGCTCCGGATTCCAGCACGTTCATACCGGAACGAATATCACCGAGCTGAATGACCTGCGCGATGTCCTTCGGATACATGATCTGCGCGCCACGCGGCATGGACAGCACATAGTCAGCCAAACGCGGACGCATGACGGCGAACTCCCAACCACCGATGGCACGCGTCCCCTTCCACGGCTTGTTCGCGTCGCGTTCCGGATGCGTCTGGTTGACCTGAGCCTCACGTTTCGCACTCACCGTCACGACAACGGATCCTTCCGTCTGGCCAATCACATCATCATGCAGGATGATGCCATGCGAGGTCTGCGTCACACCACCCGGCACCAGCTGATCGGTGATTTTATTCGACCTGCGGTCCGTGAACTGCACTTTTTCACCGGCGGCAAGCGGCCCTCGACGCATGGTTTACGCTCCTTCGTACGTTCGTTCAGTATGCGATTTCACGACTATGGCTTACGATTGCAGACCGCATTCCACAGACAGCAACGAACCTATGCTACCGTATCCGCCGTCATACTGTCAGACGGCACGAAGCGACGGCAATATGACGGCGACGTCAACATCACACCGCGTACGCGTTCCAACGACCATTCGCATGCGTGACCTTCAAATCCAATCCAAACACCTGGCTCAACCGTTCAGAAGTAAAACCATGCTCCAAATCACCCGTATATACGATAGTGCCCGGCGCCGGATCATTGCCGGCGACGTTATCGGCATACGCGTCCGCCTCGTTGCCGGTGATACGTCCCATGATCGCCACATGGTCGAAGCCCTGCGGAATCTCCTCAAGACGGTGCGTCACCAGAATCACGGCGCGGTCAGACTGCTCCGCACCAACACGACTCAACGCACGCAAAGCAATCTCACGCCCACCCAAATCAAGACCCGTGGTCGGCTCGTCAAGAATCAGCAAATCGGGATCCGCCATCAACGCACGGCAGATAAGCACGCGAGTGCGTTCGCCTTCGGAAAGCTTGAACATCATCTTGCCTTCCAAGTATTCGATGCCGAATTCACGCATCAATGAGCGGGCTTTGGCGTAATCCTCGTCAGTATAGGTGTCGCGCCAACGGCCGGTGGTTGCGGTCAGAGCCGTCACGATGGCGTCAAGAGGATCTTCCTGCGGTGGGAACGCGCGTCCGAGTTCGGCCGAGCTCAAACCGATGCGGTTGCGGTAGGAGAACACGTTCACTTTGCCCAGACGGTTTCCCAGAATGTCGACTGTGCCTTCGGATGGGAATCCACGGGTGCTCATCATCTGCACCAACGTGGATTTGCCGATGCCGTTGGGACCGAACAGCACCCATTTCTCGCCTTTTTTGACTTCCAGATTGACTTTGGTGAGAATTACGCGCCTGCGGCGACGGAATTCCACATCGTCCAGTTTCAACGCGATGTTCTGTTCGTTCATGGTATCCTCCATTTTCACAAACCACTTGGATACGATGATGCCTCCTGCCAGCATAGTGTGTCGGCAGGAGGCATTTCAGGATTATTCTGGCTGTCGATCAGCCGGATCGGTTATCCGCGATCAGACAGGTTCGGTTCTACTTCCGTTCGGCAAGCACGTCCTCGTAGACTTTGACGGTCTTGTCTGCGATGGACTCCCAGCTGAAGTGGTCGCGGGCGCGCTCGTAACCGGCCTGTCCCATCCGCTTCGCCTTTTCAGGGTCAGCCATGATGCGGTTGATGGCGTCGGCCATATCGTGCACGAATTTGTCAGGGTTGGTTGGGGTGCCAGTGCCGTCATGCAGTTGGTCGACCGGCACCAGATATCCGGTCTCGCCGTCGACGACGACTTCCGGAATGCCACCGGTCGCAGAGGCGACCACCGGCAGACCACATGCCATGGCTTCCAGATTCACGATGCCGAGCGGCTCGTAGATGGATGGGCAGATGAATGCGTCGCAGCCATGTTCGAGTGCGTTGAGCTCCGGCTTCGGCAGCATCTCCTCGATCCAGATGATGTTGCCGCGTTCCTCGTCGAGCTTGGCGAAGGCGGTTTTGACCTCTTCCATGATTTCCGGCGTGTCGGGAGCGCCGGCGCACAGAACGACCTGGATGTTCGGGTCCACGAAGTGCAGTGCCTGAAGCAGGTACGGCAGACCCTTTTGACGGGTGATGCGTCCGACGAACAGCAAGGTCGGTTTGCTGCGGTCGATGTTGTAACGTTCGAAGACCTTCCAGCCCGGATCGTCATCCGCCGGGGTTTCAAACTGGCTCATGGTGATGCCGTTGTGCACTACGACCACCTTGTCCGGGTCAAGGTTCGGATAGGCGGTGAGGATATCCTCACGCATGCCCGCGGATACGGCGATCACGCGGTCGGCATGCTCGTAGGCGTCTTTCTCAGCCCAAGAGCTCAGATTGTAGCCGCCGCCCAACTGTTCACGTTTCCATGGACGGAACGGTTCAAGCGAGTGCGCGGTGATGACCAATGGGGTGTCATGCAGCATTTTGGCAAGATAGCCGGCAAGACATGCATACCATGTATGCGCATGGATGATGTCGGCATCAACGTCGTTGGCGATTTGCAAATCGACACCAAACGCCTTCAGCGCACCGTTCGCATCCTCAAGCTCCTTCGGCACGTCGTAGCCGACGACCGTGAGCGACCCTTTCGGGTCGGTTCCGGGAATCGCGGGAATGTCGGTGGCCGTGCGCGGCCCGTCGAATGCGCGGACCGTCACATCGACACGTTCCGCCAGCACCTTGGAAAGCTCTTCGGCATGCACCCCCGCGCCGCCATACACCTTGGGCGGGTATTCACGCGATAGAATGTCAACCTTCATGTCTGTAATCTCCTCCTCGAGTCTTCCAGCGTTTCCTGTTCTACTGTAAAACATCAGACACGAAAAACACTCATTGTTTTCATCGTTTTTCAGAAAGTTCCATTCTTTTTCTGAAAAACGATGAAACAGCATTCTCGCATACCCTTTACGGTTAGTCGAAGTCAAGTAGCGCATACCTAAAATCCGATAGAAAAAGCGGTGAGACAAATGCTTCTGGTTGTCTCACCGCTTTCCATCGTTTTTGTGATCAGACGGCTGTTCCGTTTTGGTCGAGATTCGGATTGTGCTTCGGGTTGCCGGCCGTGAAGAACAGGCTCAGCACACCGACTGCGAAGACGATGGCGACTGTGGAGATGAGCCACATCGGATGCGACGGCAGCCACATGACCACGAGGAAGGCGATGGCCGACAGCGCAATCAGCACCCAGCTGGCCACACGGAACCATTGGCGGACGGAATGGGGTGCCTTGAACATCTTCGGATTCTTGTAATCAGGATTGGTGTTCAGCACGTTTTCCGTTTCCGTGATCGTACTGGCACTCGGCTTCCATGGCCCATCGGTGCCGTCCTGCAGACGACGTGACTTTTCCTGCAGCTGATACTCGTCCAACATGCCGGAACGTGCGCGGCCTTGGGTTTGGTCGTATTGCTGTGGCACTCCCCTGCGATTGCGCTTGGCCTGGGCACGTCGTTCTGCGCGATTTGGCATTAGTCACTCCTTTGTTGCATGGTGCTGGGATTACTTTACCGCATTTCGGGTGAAAAACAGGTAGCCCGGCTCACTATTCGCGAACCGGGCTACCTCGTTCATACCCTTACAACAGTGTTGTCTATCGCGGCAGCATCATCGGACGCTTGGAAGCGACGATCGGTGCCGGCAGTTCGGTGGAGCCGGTAAGGTACTCGTCGACCGCGGCAGCGCAGGAGCGACCTTCGGAGATGGCCCACACGACGAGGCTCTGGCCACGTCCGGCGTCACCGCAGGCGAAGACGCCGTCCTGGGAGGTGGCGAACTTGTCGTTACGCGCCACATTGCCTCGACCGTCAAGGTCGACCGGCAGCTGATCCACCAACGTGGTGGTGTCAGGGTGCAGGAAGCCCACGGAGATGAGCACCAGATCGGCGGGAATCACTCGTTCGGTGCCTGGCTGGCGGGTGAACGGCCCGTTCTCTCCTGGAGCGACGTTGACGACCTTCAGACCGGTGACATGTCCGTTCTCGTCGGCGACGAAGCCTTCGGTGGCGGTAGAGTTCTCCACCTTCACCTTGGCCTTGTCCTCATCGGAGCCCTCGAAGTTGACCGAGTCGGTGTTGTACACGTATTCGGCGCGCTGCGTTTCGAAACCTTCCTCCATGGAGGAGGTTTCCTTGTACAGGCGGGCGAAGGTCGGCCATGGCTGGTTGGCCGGACGCTCCTTCGGTTCCTGCGGCATGATCTGCAGCACGGTGACGTCCTTAGCGCCTTGGCGCAGGGACGTGCCGAGGCAGTCGGAACCGGTGTCGCCGCCGCCGATGATCACCACATGCTTGCCTTCGGCGGTGATGTCGTTGACCGGCTTGACACCGTACACGCGACGTGTGGCGTCCGGCAGGAACTCCATGGCGAAATGGATACCCTTGAGCTCGCGGCCTGGAATCTTCATGTCACGCGGCACGGTGGAGCCGATGGCAACCACCACTGCGTCGTAGCGGGAACGCAGGTCATCCCAGGAGATGTCCTTGCCGATTTCCACGCCGGTACGGAACACGGTGCCTTCGGCTTCCATCTGCTCGACTCGGCGGTCGATGAGGCGCTTGTCGAGTTTGAAGTTCGGAATGCCGTAACGCATCAGACCACCGATGGCGTCATCACGCTCGTATACGACCACGGTGTGGCCGGCACGGGTGAGCTGCTGGGCGCAGGCGAGACCGGATGGGCCGGAACCGACCACGGCAACGGTCTGGTCGGTCAGACGCTGCGGCGGCAGAGGCTTGACGTAGTCAAGGCTCCATGCCCGATCGATGATGGTGCGTTCGTCGTTCTGAATCATCGTGGCCGGCTGATGGATGCCAAGCACGCAGGCGGCTTCGCACAATGCCGGGCAGATGCGACCGGTCACTTCGGGGAAGTTGTTGGTTTCGGACAGACGGTTGTACGCGTCCTCCCACTTCTCCTGACGGACCAGATCGTTGAACTCCGGAATGATGTTGCCGAGCGGGCATCCGCTCATGCAGAACGGAGTGCCGCAATCCATGCAGCGGGCCGCCTGCTCGGTGGTCCAGGACTGCAGGCCGGATTCGGTGTGAACGTCGAACCAGTCCTTGATTCGCTCTTCAACGGGGCGTTCGGCCAGTTCGCGACGGGTACGGACCTTCAGGAATCCACGAGGATCTCCCATGTCAGCGCGCTCCTTCCATAACCTGCTCGTACACCTGTTCCCAGACGCCGGGCGTATTGAAATCGATGTTCTTCTCCTCGGCTTCCTTCATCGCCTTCTGCATGGCGAGGAAGTGCTTCGGAACGATGTGGGTGAATCGCTTGGCGCTGTTTTCCCAGTCGTCAAGCAGGGCCTTCGCGAAGGCGGAGCCGGTCTCTTCGGCATGCTGCTTGACGAGACCGTGCACCAGCTTGTCGGCATCGGTGTCAAGCGGCTCGAACAGCAGCGCGCCGTTGGTGGCGGCCGCCGGGTTGACCTGCTTCATGTCGAGGTCGAGCACGTACACGTTGCCGCCGGAGAAGCCCGCGCCGAGGTTACGGCCGGTGGAGCCGAGAATCACGACCGTACCGCCGGTCATGTATTCGCAGCCGTGGTCGCCCACGCCTTCCACCACGAAGGTGGCGCCGCCGTTACGTACGGCGAAACGTTCGCCTGCGCGGCCGGCCACGAACATTTGGCCGGAAGTCGCGCCGAAGCCGGTGACATTGCCTGCGATCACGTTCTCGTGCGGATCGAAGGTGATGCCGTCCTCTGGACGGACCACCATGCGGCCGCCGGACAGGCCCTTGCCCGCGTAGTCGTTGACTTCGCCGTAGACGCGGATGGTTTCGCCACGCGGAATGAACGCGCCGATGGACTGGCCGCCGGCACCATGGAACGTCATGTCGATGGTGTCGTCCGGCAGACCTTCCTCGCCGTAACGCTTGGTGATCTCATAGCCGAGCATGGTGCCGAGCGTACGGTACACGTTGCGGATCGGCATTTCGATACGCACGGGCTCCTTCTTGTCAAGGGCTGGCTGGGCAAGCTCGATGAGCTTGTTGTCGAGCGCCTTGTCGAGCTCATGGTTCTGATCGATCGTCTTGTGCAGGATGGTTCCCGGAACCGGACCCGGCTGCATGAGCACGTTGCTCAGGTCGATGCCGTCGGACTTCCAACGCTTGATGGCTTCGTCCTGGTCGAGGCATTCGACATGGCCGACGGCCTCTTCCAGCGTGCGGAAGCCGAGCTGCGCGAGCAGTTCGCGGACTTCCTCGGCGATGAACATGAAGAAGTTGACGACATGTTCCGGCTTGCCCTTGAAGCGTGCTCGGAGCTCCGGATCCTGGGTGGCGATGCCCTGCGGGCAGGTGTTCTTCTGGCAGGCGCGCATCATGACGCAGCCTTCGACGATCAGCGCGGCGGTGGCGAAGCCGAATTCCTCGGCGCCAAGCAGCGCGGCGATCACCACGTCGCGACCGGTCTTGAGCTCGCCGTCGCACTGCACGGTGATGCGGGAACGCAGGCCGTTCAGAACCAGCGTTTGCTGGGTTTCGGACAGGCCGATCTCCCACGGGGTGCCGGCATGCTTGATGGCGTTGAGCGGAGCCGCGCCGGTGCCACCGTCATAGCCGGAAATCAGCACCACATCGGCATGGCACTTGGCCACGCCGGCAGCGATGGTGCCGACGCCGAATTCGGAGACGAGCTTGACGTGGATGCGGGCCTTCGGATTGGCCATCTTCGCATCGTTGATCAGCTGCTTCAGATCCTCGATGGAGTAGATGTCGTGGTGCGGCGGTGGGGAGATGAGCTCCACGCCCGGGGTGGCGTGACGTACCTTGGCGATCCACGGCGGAACCTTGGCTCCCGGCAGGTGGCCACCTTCGCCAGGCTTCGCGCCCTGGGCGAGCTTGATCTGCAGGTCGGTGGCATGCACCAGATAGTCGCTGGTCACACCGAAGCGGGCCGAAGCAATCTGCTTGATCTTGCTGTAGCGCAGCGGATCGTTGATACGATCCTCGGATTCGCCGCCTTCACCGGAGTTGGAGCGTGCGCCAATCGTGTTCATGGCAATGGCGAGCGTCTCATGCGCCTCCTGGGAGATGGAGCCGTAGCTCATGGCGCCGGTGGAGAAACGCTTGACGATTTCGCTGGCCGGCTCGACTTCGGAAATGTCGATCGGCTTGCGAGTGGACTTGAACTTCATCAGGCCACGCAGCGTCATCAGACGGTTGGAGGTGTCGTTGATGTGGTTCGAGTACTTCTTGAACAGGTTGTAGTCGCCGCGCTGGGTGGACTGCTGCAGCAGGAAGATGGCTTCCGGATCGTTCAGATGGTCCTCGCCGGTACGACGCCACTTGTAGTCGCCGCCGGTACGCAGGTTGCGGTGCGGGCGGGCGGTCCATTGGGTCGGATACGCCACGCGATGGCGGCTGGCGACTTCCTCGGCGAGCTCGTCGAGGCCGACGCCGCCCACGCGGGACGTGGTGCCGGTGAAGTACTCGTCGATGACGTCCTTGTTGAGGCCGACCGCTTCGAACAGCTGCGCGCCACGGTAGCTCATGATGGTGGAAACGCCCATCTTGGCCATGATCTTGAGCACGCCGGTGGACAGCGCGCGGGTCAGGTTCTTCACGGCGGTTTCCGCGTCGACCTTGAGGTAGCCCTTGCGGGAGAGGTCTTCGACGGATTCGAATGCCAGATACGGGTTCACCGCGGCAGCGCCATAGGCGATCAGCAGTGCCACATGGTGGATTTCGCGCACATCGCCGGCTTCGACCACCATGGAGATCTGCGTACGCGTGTGGCGGCGCAGCAGATGGTGCTGCACTGCGGAAGTGAGCAGCAACGATGGAATCGGACCCCACGCATAGTTGGAATCGCGGTCGGACAGCACCAGGAAGTTGGCACCGTTCTCAATCGCCTCGTCGATCTCCTGGAAGATCTCGTCAAGACGGTCCTTCAGTGCCCGTCCGCCGCCGGCCACCTGGTAAAGGCCCTTGACGATGAACGGCTTGTAATAGCCACCGAGAATCTTGGCGCGGTCGAGGCGCTTGAGCTGTGCCATCTCGTCGGAGTTGAGCACCGGCAGCGGGATGAGGATCTTCTTGGCGTGCAGTTCGGAATCGGCCAGCAGGTTCGGCTCGGGACCGATGGCGGATTCGAGGCTGGTCACGATCTTCTCACGTTCCCAGTCGAGCGGCGGGTTGGTGACTTGCGCGAACTTCTGGGTGAAGTAATCGAACAGCATGCGGCTGTGCTTGGACAGCGCGGCGAGCGGCGTATCGTTGCCCATGGAGCCGAGCGGCTCCTTGCCGGTGTTGGCCATTGGGGCGAGCAGCAGCTTCAGATCTTCCTCGGTGTAGCCGAAGGCGCGCTGACGACGCTGCACGGACTGACCGGAGTGGTTGACGTGCTCGCGCTTGGGCAGCTGACTCAATTCCACGGAGTTGCCTTCCACCCACTTGCGGTAGGGGTGCTGGCTGGCAAGAGTCTTCTTGATTTCCTCGTCGGGGATGATGCGACCCTCGTCGGTGTCGACGAGGAACATCTTGCCCGGTTCCAGACGGCCCTTGGTGACGATATGCTCCTCGGCGACTTCCGGCAGCACACCGGTTTCGGACGCGAGCACGACGTAGCCGTCATCGGTGACCTGCCAACGTCCCGGGCGGAAGCCGTTGCGGTCGAGCAGTGCGCCGACCTGGGTGCCGTCGGTGAAGATGATGTGCGCCGGGCCATCCCATGGTTCGATCAGCGTGTTGTTGTATTCGTAGAAAGCCTTGACGTCCGGATCGAGCTGGTCGTTGTTCTCCCATGCCGGCGGCAGCATCATGGAGATGGCGTGCGGCATGGAACGGCCGGCGAGGTGCAGCAGTTCGAGGCATTCGTCGAAAGTGCCGGAATCGGAATAGCCGGAGGTGGCGATCGGCAGCAGCGGCTTGAATTCACCGAGCAGTTCGGAACTCAGTCGGCCTTCACGTGCGGACAGCCAGTTGCGGTTGCCTTGGATGGTGTTGATCTCGCCGTTGTGCGCCAGCTGGCGGAACGGCTGTGCCAGCGGCCAGCTTGGGAACGTGTTGGTGGAGAAGCGGGAATGCACGATGGCGATTTTCGCCTTCATGCGCTCGTCGGACAGGTCCAGGAAGAAGGGCTTGAGCTGCATGGTGGTGAGCATGCCCTTGTAGGTGATGGTGCGTGCGGACAGGGACGCGAAGTAGATGCCCACCTCATGTTCCACACGCTTGCGGATGCGGAAGGTCTTGCGATCGAGCTCGATGCCACCGAGTTCGCCTTCCGGATCGGCCACGACCAGCGTCTTGAACGCCGGCATGCTGGCCAACGCCTGCAGGCCGAGTCCGTCCGGATTGGTGGGTACGACGCGCCATGCGAGCACTTCGAGGCCCTCTTCGCGCACGATCTTGGAAATGGCCTGCTCCTGCTGGCCGGAAGTGGCGATGTCGCGATCCAAGAAGGCGATGCCCGCGGCGTAATGGCCTTCTTCAGGAAGCTCCACACCGGCGGTGGCACGCATGAATTCGTCGGGCATACTCATGAGAATGCCTGCGCCGTCGCCCGTGTTCTCCTCGGCGCCCACGGCGCCACGATGGTTCAGATTGACCAGCACCTCGATGGCGTCATCGACGATCTTGCGTTCCGGACGCTTGTTGAGGGTGGTGACCATACCCACGCCGCAAGCATCATGCTCGGCTCCAGGATCGTACATACCTTGGGAATCATGGATCGTCAGATCTAACGGGGCGTGGAAAGTCACCGAAACCACCTTCAATGTTTTTGGGCAAGAAAAGTCTTGCGGTTCTTTAATGCGTGGTTTAGAATACCGCGCCAGTATGTCAGCAACGTTGCACGTGTCCATATAACGAATGGCTATTTTTGTCAATGCCTCGCAGAGGATTTAGCCCATGAACGCATACTTCGCATGTCATGCTCATGCGCACGCACTTCACTTATGCTCATTAACCCGGTCAGTCCAGTGTTTCCAACAGCTCCGTGATGATGGTGTCGTTGAGCAGTCGGCCTCGCAAAGTGGGTATGGCGCGGCCATCAAGCATTGTGATCAGCCCGTCGTGTTCAAGCTCAATCCATTTTTGTTCAGGAATCAAGTGGCTGAATTGTCTGGTGTCGAGTCCTTCACGAATGCGCAGGCCCAACATGATGGTCTCTTCGATGTCCTCGGCGGCAGTGATGCGTTCACTGCCGGCCCATGGCACATTGCCCTCATTGATGGCGGTGCCCCACAATCGCGGATGCGCGATATCCCAGGAGCGCAATCCTTTGCCGTCTTCGCAATCGCCATAATGCGAATGCGCACCGGGACCGAGACCGGCCCAATCGACGTTCCTCCAATAGCCAAGGTTGTGTTGCGACTCGTATCCGGGACGAGCCCAATTGCTAATCTCATACCATTCGAGGCCGGCTTCGGTGAACATCGTGTCGGCGATTTCGTATTTGTTCGCTTCGTCGTCATCGTCCGGTCTCGACAACGTGCCCGCCGCGATCCGTCGTCCCATTTTCGTATTCGGCGCGATGGTGAGCGCATATGCGGAAATATGGTTGACGCCCAAATCGATGGCGGTGCGGACGGATGTGCGCCAATCGTCAAGGCTCTCCCCCGGCGCGCCGTAGATCAGATCGACGCTGGAACGCATGCCTGCTGCATTGGCCGCTGCGATTCCGGCGGCGACGTTTTCCGGCGTATGCGTACGGTCGAGCGTTGCAAGCACATGCGGTACCGCGGATTGCATGCCGAAGGAAATACGATTGAAACCGCCGTCTGCGAGTTCTTTCACATAGTCGGCATTCACCGTGTCGGGATTCGCTTCGGTGGTGATTTCCGCGTCATCGGCGATGCCCCATGTGGCGCGTACCGCATCCAGCATGGCGACCAAATCGCTTGCCTTGAGTGTGGTCGGCGTACCGCCGCCGAAGAAGACGGTTGCCACCTTCGGCTCGTTGATACCGTGCGTTGTCTGCCAATCGCGGACAATCGCCATTTCGCGGATAACCATGTTCGCGTAGTTGCCGCGTGACGCGCCCGCGCCCATGTCCACGGCCGTGTAGGTGTTGAAGTCGCAATAGCCGCAGCGACGTAAGCAAAACGGAACATGAATGTAGATTTCGAACGTCACGAAAGGCTCAACCTTCGGACTTCTGCGCGGCGCGAATCTTGTCCTTGGTGTCGCGGTCGTTGCCCGCTCCGCCGGTGGACAGGGCTGCGATGAACGCCTCCTGCGGCACTTCCACATGGCCGAGCATCTTCATACGCTTCTTGCCGGCCTTCTGCTTTTCGAGCAGCTTACGCTTACGGGAGATGTCGCCGCCGTAACACTTGGCGAGCACGTCCTTACGCAGGGCGCGGATGGTTTCGCGTGCGATGATTCGAGAACCGATGGCAGCCTGGATGGGAATCTCGAACTGCTGGCGCGGAATGAGCTCACGCAGCTTCTTGGTCATCATCACGCCATAGCTGTACGCCTTGTCACGGTGCACGATGGCGCTGAACGCATCGACTTTCTCGCCTTGAATAAGGATGTCGACCTTCACCAGATCGGCGGACTGTTCGCCATCCTCGTGGTAGTCGAGCGACGCATACCCCTTGGTACGGCTCTTCAGCTGGTCGAAGAAGTCGAAGACGATTTCGGCGAGTGGAATACGGTAATGCATTTCCACACGGTCGGCGGAAATGTATTCCATGGTGCCCATCTGGCCACGGTGGTCTTGGCACAGGTCCATCACCGCACCGATGAAATCCTTCGGCGTGATGATGTCGGCGGCAACCATCGGTTCGACGATCTTCTTGATCTTGCCTTCGGGGAATTCGCTCGGATTGGTGACGCGATGCACGGAATTGTCTTCCGCGGTGACCTCGTACGGCACGTTCGGCGCGGTGGAGATCAGGTCAAGGTCGAATTCGCGGCTCAAACGTTCGGTGACGATCTCCATGTGCAGTAAGCCCAGGAAGCCGCAACGGAAGCCGAAGCCCAACGCCACGGAGGTTTCCGGTTCGTAGATGAGGGCCGCGTCGTTGAGCTTGAGCTTGTCAAGCGCCTCGCGCAGTTCCGGATATTGCGCGTTGTCGATTGGGAACAGGCCGGCGTAGACCATTGGTTGCGGATCACGGTAGCCTTCGAGCGGCTCGGTAGCCGGATTTATGGCGGAGGTGATGGTGTCGCCCACCTTGGACTGGCTGACGTCCTTCGCTCCGGTGATCACATAGCCGACCTCTCCTGCGCCAAGCGCCTTGGTGGGCATCATGTCGGGGCTGATCACGCCGATTTCGATGGGGTCATGCGTCATGCCGATACCCATCATGTGCAGTTTCTCGCGCGATTTCAGTTCACCGTCGACCATACGAATGTAAGTGACGATGCCACGATAGGAGTCGTATACGGAGTCGAAAATGAGCGCGCGGGCAGGCGCGTCCGGGTTGCCCGCCGGCGCGGGCACTTCGGCGACGATACGGTCGAGCAGTTCGGCGACGCCTTCTCCGGTTTTGCCGGAGACGCGCAACACGTCGGACGGGTCACAACCAATCAGGCCGGCGATTTCCTCGGCATGCTTGTCGGGTTCGGCGCTGGGCAGGTCGATTTTGTTGAGCACGGGGATAATGGCCAGATCATGGTCGATGGCCATATACAGGTTGGACAGCGTCTGCGCTTCAATGCCCTGCGTGGCGTCGACAAGCAGCACCGCACCCTCGCATGCGGCCAACGCTCGGGACACCTCGTATGTGAAGTCCACATGGCCGGGGGTATCAATCATGCCGAGTGTGTATTCGGTGCCGTCAACCGTCCACGGCACGCGCACGGCCTGCGATTTGATGGTGATGCCGCGTTCCTGCTCGATATCCATGCGGTCGAGGAAGCGATCGCGCATCTCGCGCTCCGGCACGATGCCACTCAACTGCAGAATACGGTCCGCCACCGTTGATTTGCCGTGATCGATATGCGCGATGATGCAAAAGTTGCGGATCAACGACTGATCGGTGTACCCGGGCTGATTATGCTGTTGGCCCACGCCATCCTCCTCTGGAAATATTCGACGCAAACGATTCTAACTGGTAGTGTCGGCATGTCCTTCCGCGACACTCTTATACGCATTGGCGATTTATCCG
Source organism: Bifidobacterium sp. MSK.17.10 (assembly GCF_019129655.1). Classification (NCBI taxonomy): domain Bacteria; kingdom Bacillati; phylum Actinomycetota; class Actinomycetes; order Bifidobacteriales; family Bifidobacteriaceae; genus Bifidobacterium; species Bifidobacterium sp. MSK.17.10. The sequence continues at coordinate 208,070 of NZ_JAHOJD010000004.1, forward strand.
CGTGCCATGTTATCATCATCGTTTGTATGTCCTTATAGCAAACGTCGTTTGGAGAAATAGTGGCAAACATCAAGTCGCAGAAGAAGCGCGTTCTCACCAACGAGAAGGCGCACAAGCGTAACGTGGCCGTGAAGTCCAGCCTGAAGACTGCCGTTCGCGCCACCCGCGAAGCCATCGCCGCTGGCGATAAGGCCGCCGCCGAAGCCGCCTACAAGGTCGCAGCCCAGAAGCTCGACAAGGCCGCCGGCGCTGGCGTGATCCACAAGAACCAGGCTGCCAACCGCAAGTCCGGTCTCGCTGTGGCCATCAACGCTCTCTGAGTTTTCGTAACTCACAGCTTGTAAGAAGCCCCGCAGGAAAACCTGCGGGGCTTCTTCTTTTTTACATTTCGTACTCTGTTGAAAATGCTCACTTACGCTTGATATCGTCATCATTCCGATCGGGATGGATGACCGGACGTTTGAGATATTTGGCTTCGCTCGGCAGGTAGGTGTTATGCCTGGCCAAAGCCCCCGGCAATTGAATGTCGAAAAACACGGAGATAAGCCGCATGGCCACCATCAGCACCACAATCAGCACATCAAGCAAGACTTCGGCGGGAAAACTGACGATTCCCTCGTTCACTCCTTTACATACGAGTACCGTCAATACGCATCCAACGGCTGAAGGCACCGCGTACCAATGCTTGTCGCGGATCACCATGGGCACCTCGTTGATGAGCATGTCACGGATGAGTCCGCCGCCAAGTGCCGTGAACATGCCCAGGAACACTGCCGTGGTGCCGGACATGTGGTACATCATGGCTTTGGATGTGCCGTTGACGGCGTAAAGGCCCAATGCCAGCGCGTCCAATGACAGCATGGACCATTTGAGCTTGTCGACTTCGGGATAAATGATGGCTACGGCCACAGCTGCGAGCAGTGCGGTGATCACCAGCCCTTTGTCGGAGACGCCTGCGGGAGGAAGCGCTCCGAGCAGCACATCACGAATGATGCCACCACCCAATGCGGTGAGCCATGTGGTGACGAGAATCGCAAAAATATCATAGCCTTTGCGTACGGCGGCGAGCCCGCCGACCATGCCGCAGCAGAAGGTCGCCAGATATTCGATACCTATGAAGAAGCCGTTGCTTTCCAGCGCCACTTCCATGGCCACTCCCCTTCCCTCACATATTTTCTTTTCCAACCAGCTGTTAAAAATAGCACAATATGGGGCAAGAGCTGCAATAAAAGAGCCGGAGGGCGGCACGTACATTGTCAGACCATGTGAATTGGCCTGAAGCACGCGCCACCCTCCGGCGGCCATTACAGCTATATGTCAGCTAATAATCGCTAACGGGAAAATCAGCAGACCTTCCACATCCAGTTGTGTGGGTCTTCGATCTCGCCAAGCTGGATGCCGAGCAGCTGGTTGCGCAGTGCGAGGGTGAACTCGCCGGAACCGCCGTCGGCGACGGTCACATCGAACTTCTCGGACTTGAAGCGACCGATCGGGGTGATGATGGCGGCGGTACCGCAGGCGAACACCTCGGTGACTTCGCCGGACTTGATGTCCTCAAGCAGCTGGTCCAGAGCGATCATGGTCTCGACCACGTCGTGGCCGTTGTCCTGGATGAGCTGGATCAGGGAGCGGCGGGTCACGCCCGGCAGGATGTTGCCGGTCAGGGACGGGGTTTCCACGTGGCCGTCCTTGTGCACGACCATCATGTTCATGCCGCCAAGCTCCTCAAGGTAGGTCTTGGTGGCGGCGTCGACGAAGCACACCTGCTGGCAGCCGTGGTCGATGCCGGTGTACTCACCAAGCAGGGATGCGGCGTAGTTGCCACCGCACTTGGCGAAACCAGTGCCGCCAGGGCCGGTGCGGAACCACTTGTCTTCAACCCAGATGCTGACCGGCTTCACACCGCCCGGGAAGTACGGTCCGGACGGGGAGGCAATCACGCAATAATCCACTTCCTGCGGAGCGCGCACGCCAAGGAACGGCTCGGAAGCGAACATGAACGGACGCATGTACAGCGTGTATTCGCGACGGGACGGAACCCAATTCACATCGCGCTTGACGAGGGCGGCGACAGAGCCGATGAAGTCGTCGATCGGCAGCTCCGGCAGGTACAGACGCTTGGCGGAGTTCTGGAAACGCTCGGCGTTCGCATCCGGACGGAACAGCCAAGTGGAGCCGTCGGCGTGACGATAGGCCTTCAGACCTTCGAAGCATTCCTGGGCGTAATGCAGAACAGATGCGCCCGGATCCATCTTCAGCGGCGCGTACGGCTCGATGCGGCGGTCCGACCAGCCTTCACCCTTGGTCCAGGTCATGTGGGCCATGTTGTCGGAGAAGACCTGACCGAAAGCCGGCTTGTCGATGAGTTCGGCGCGCTTGGCGTCGGATGCCGGGTTGTCGTTCGGGAGCACGGTGAACTTCTCGGCGAGCTTGTCAAGCTCCGCCGAATCGTGATGATTCTGTTCAGTCATTCTTTACTTCTTCTAGTTGCATCAGCCACCCAAAGGCGGCCAGCGGTTATTGGTCTCCGGCGCTTGTGGCGCCGGGTTCTGGTATGTACTCTCTCACACCATAAACGCTTTCGATAACCGGCGTTCGCGATATGAGATAACGATCCTCATAAAGCAGGAAGGGGCCCATACGGACCCCTTCCTCACCGGCTACCTCATGCTTGTGGAGCAGCCAGTATAGACAACGATACGGCTCACTCAGCGTCAGCAGCCGGAGCGGCAGCGGCGTCAGCAGCCGGAGCGGCCTCAACCGGTGCGGCATCTTCCGGCACCTCGACGGTGACGACGGATTCTTCCGGATCCTCGACATCGAGTACGACGCCTTCCGGCAGCACGACGTCCTTGGCGAAGACCTTGGAACCATCGGTCAGGCCATCAACGTTGACCACGATCTTCTCCGGCAGGTTGGCGACATCGGCGCGGACCTTGAGCTCCTGGATGTCGACGAATGCGACAGCAGCGCCCTTCGGGGTGCCTTCGACGAACACCGGCACCTCGACGTCGATCTTCTCGCCGGCCTTGACCTCGTAGAAATCGACGTGCTCGACGATGCGCTTCACCGGGTTGCGCTGGACGTCCTTGACGACGGCCATCTTGGTCTCGTCACCATACTTGATGGTGAACAGGGCGTTGGTGTGACGCAGAGCCAGAGTGGTCTCCTTCATCGGCAGCTGCACGAAGGTCGGATCCTCGCCGCCGGCGTAAACGGTGGCCGGGATGAGGTTCGCGACGCGCATGCGGCGGGCAGCACCCTTGCCGAACTCGGTACGAGCAGCACCTTCAAGAGTGATGGTGGTAGCCATAATCAATATCTCCTTGATACATCGTTCTTATGTTTCGGCGCACCGACGAGCCGCATAAAAAACCCAAGGAGTTTCATATCATACGCCAAGTCGATAACGGAGGCGGAACCTCCCTCGCCAAGACAACAGTTATCTAGTATACATGGTGGGCTGACATTTCCCTGCAATCAGAGGAGCAAGGTGCATAAAACGCGGACTATGCGCAAACCCACGTACAATCGTAGTCAGACAAGCACCAACCAGTGGTAAGGAATCAGAAAATGGCAACGACGCATGACCATTCCGCGCTCATCCGCAACATTCAGCTCGCGACTGGCGTCACGACCGTCGCAGCGACGGGATTGCTCGCGGCGTCAGCACATATGCTGTTCCGCTTTGCCATCGACACGCAGTGGAAGCATTCCATTTTCCATCAGGCGCTGATCGCTCCGGATCGCGAGGGAAAGATGAACCAAGGCGAGGCCAAAGAGGCCGAGCAATGGTTTTCCGAAACGAAACAGCCGGTATCCATCACCAGCCGCGATGGGCTTAAGCTGCATGGCTGGCTCTTCGATCCGGATTGCATCGACCCGACGCCGCATATATATGCCATCTGCGTGCATGGCTATACCGGAGCCCCTGAAGAACAAGCCAAATGGGCACACCGCTATGCCCGCATGGGCTTCACCGTCCTCGCACCATCCCAACGGGCCCAGGATCTGAGCGAAGGACGATATGTAGGCATGGGATGGTTGGAGCGCAATGATCTGCTTGATTGGATACGGCTGATTGTGGATAGCGACGATCAAGCACGCATTCTCCTATTCGGAGGATCCATGGGAGCCACGACGGTGATGATGACGACCGGCACGCCGGAACTGCCACGCAATGTCATCGCGGCAATCGCCGAAAGCGGATACACTTCCGCCCGCATGGAATTCATAGACAGCGCGCGAGGCATGTTCCACATGCCAAAGCTTCTCGCCTCGGCATGTGTGGACGCGGCGGGTCTGATCTGCAAGCGCCGTGCCGGCTATGATTTCACCGAAGCGTCCTGCATACCGTCATTGCGGCATACGGTCATTCCGATGCTGTTCATCCATGGAGGAAAGGACCGCATGGTCAGCCCACGTTTCCTCGACATGAACTACAACGCCTGCTCCAGCATCGACCGCGAACGTCTGCTGGTTCCGGACGCCGATCATATGGAAAGCTCCGCCGTGGATCCGAAACGCTACTGGGACACCGTATACGGATTCATCCGTCGTTCATTCAAGATCTGACAGCCGAACCCCAAAAAATATAAGCGGTAATGGAAACGCCTCCGGCGAAAGATGGCGCCCCTCACCGCCCGAAGTTCTCAAGACATGCCCGATGCCCGTTCCGTCAGTGCCGTTCTCCCGGATTGCATATCTGCATGGCGACGCCATCCTCCATAATATGGAATCCATGCTTCTCATAGAACGTGGCATTCTTGCTTTCCTCAGGCATAACCTCGATATACAGGTAATCGTGGTACCGCTGCTTGACCATGCCGACAAGATGTCCGGCAATGCCGCGCCCTTGGTATTCAGGATCGACCAGCACATAGTGCATGTATGCCACCATCTCCGTGTCATCAAGCACTCGCACCAGACCCACCAGACGTTCGCCATCCCATGCGCTGAATACGGTGGATGACCCCATCAACGCCTTATGCAACCGTTCAGGATATTGACCGGACACCCAGCCGACTGAAAGAAACAGTCGCTGGGTCTGTTCCTTGGTGAATTTCTTTTCATCCGTATATGTGATAACCATATGGCAAGCATAGAATTGCCGGTATGAAACCGTCTCCTTCTATCTTTGCATACGAAACACAAGTGTCTCGGCCACTCCCCTCATGTATCGAAGTGCGCGGAGCCCACGTACATAATCTGAAAGACGTCGACATCGACATCCCGCTCAACAGCATGGTCGGCATAGCCGGAATCTCAGGCTCAGGAAAAAGCTCCCTCGCGCTTGGCGTGCTGTACGCGGAGGGATCACGACGCTATCTGGAAGCGCTATCGACCTATACAAGAAGACGTATGACCCAGGCAAGCCGCGCAACCGTCGACGAGGTGCGTCATATTCCGGCGGCATTGGCACTGCATCAGCGTCCATCAGTGCCTGGAGTCCGTTCCACGTTCGGCACAATGAGCGAACTGCTCAACAGTCTGCGCCTCCTGTTCTCCCGGATCGGATCGCACGTGTGCGAACACTGCGGAGCACGCAACCAACCCACGATGAACGTTGCCGCCGAGCTTCCGATGCATTGCACGTTCTGCGGCGGACTCATGCATCCGCCATCAGCGGAGGATCTCGCATTCAACGCCGCGGGCGCGTGTCCGACATGCTCAGGCACCGGAATCATGAGGGAAGTCGACCGTTCCGCCTTGGTACCGGATGAGTCGAAAAGCATTGACGAGGGAGCCGTGCTGCCGTGGGGATCGTTGATGTGGGATTTGATGAAGCAAGTATGCGGGGCCATGGGAGTACGTACCAACGTACCGTTCAACCAACTCACCGAACAAGAACGAGATATCGTGTTCGCCGGCCCAGCCATCAAGAAGCACATCCTATACAAGCCGAAAAAAGGCGACGATTTCGCCGAACTCGACTTCACGTACTACAACGCCGTATACACCGTGGAGAACGCCCTCACCAAAGCCAAGGACGAAAAAGGGCTTAAACGTGTTGCGAGGTTCCTCAAAGAGCGTCCCTGCAGCGATTGCGGAGGGACCAGACTTTCCGAACGCGCCCGCCAGCCACGTATCAGAGACATCAATCTGGCTCAGGCAACCGCGATGTCTCTGGACGCACTCGTTTCCTGGGTAGGGTCCGTGCCGGAATCGCTGGAACCACATATGCACACCATGGCGAGCGCCATCTGTGAATCGTTCCTCAATACGTCACGGCGTTTATTGGAACTCGGTCTCGGGTATCTGTCCTTGGACCGCGCCGGAGCCACGCTGTCCACCGGCGAGCGCCAACGCGTGCAGCTTGCCCGCGCCGTGCGCAATCGCACCACAGGCGTGTTATATGTGCTGGATGAGCCGTCGATTGGGTTGCATCCCGCGAATGTCGACGGACTGCTCGGTGTCATGCGTGACCTGGTGGCTGATGGCAATTCCGTGGTAGTGGTCGATCATGACACTCGGGTGCTGGCCGAAACCGATTATCTCATCGAGATGGGGCCAGGTGCCGGCGCAAAGGGCGGTCAGGTGATTGCGCAGGGAACGGTGCCGCAGGTGATTGATACCCGCGAATCGCGCATCGCGCCGTTCCTTGCCCAGGGTGGCAACGTTCATGACCGTGTGCGTGACAACATTGACGCCCATGAAATCTTCTCCGCAGGACGAATTCATATGGAAACCGACCGTCTGCATACCGTCGGCCCGTTATCGGTAGATATTCCCCGTGGACGGCTGACCGCCGTAACAGGGGTATCCGGTTCCGGCAAGACGACGATGGTACTGGAGATGTTGATGCCCGCTTTGCAGTCGCGGATCGACAGGTCGCCGCAGCCGACGCAGGTGCGGCTCCTCGAGGCGGACGGTGTGTCCAAGGCACATCTTATCGATGCCACGCCTATCGGCGCGAACATACGTTCCACCGTCGCTACATATTGCGGCGTCCATGACGATCTTCGACGCGCGTTCGCAAAAACAGATGCTGCGCGGACCATCGGTCTGAAAGCGGGGGCATTCTCCTATAACACTGGCAAGCTGCGTTGCGCGACGTGCGACGGCACGGGATCGATTTCGCTCGACGTGCAGTTCCTGCCTGACGTCGATATCGAATGCCCGGCATGCCATGGCTCGCGGTATTCCGATGCAATCGCCGAGCTGAAGCTCCCCTGCACCGACGGAGTGGCGTATTCGATGCCGCAGTTAATGATAATGACCGTCGACGATGCCATGCCTGTCTTACGAGATGTCAAACCGATCCAAACGAAGCTTGCCACGTTGCATGAATTGGGTTTGGGCTATCTTGCGTTGGGCGAGCCAACTCCCGCGCTGTCGGGCGGTGAGGCCCAGCGTTTGAAATTGGCCAGCGAGATGGGGCGGAAACAGCATGATGCGGTATTCGTGTTCGATGAGCCGACAATCGGCTTGCATCCGCTTGATGTTCGCGTGCTGCTGCACGTGTTTGATGAACTTGTAGCGAATGGCGCGACGGTGGTCGTCATCGAACATGATTTGGACGTGATTGCCAATGCGGACTATGTGGTGGATATGGGACCGGGCGGCGGTGAAGCAGGCGGACGCGTAGTATGCGAGGGAGCGCCTTCTCGGATCGCCGCATGTCCGGAAAGCGTCACTGGACGATACCTACAATCGTCGCAATGCTGATATTGTCCCATCTTCGGGCATCTGCAGTCAGTCTGATGATGGGACAGGCAGTTCCCGCCATGCTTGAAGATGATGCAGCGCACGTACGATGTTGCATTGATCAAGTAACGTCCCTTCAGCGGCGCACATGGTGGGATACCACATGCGATGGCGGAGCGTGGCTTGTTTGCCAGTACCTTTGATGAGTTCGCCTTCATCAGAGGCATATTGAAAATGCAGATGACTGAGCAGTCCCCCGTGTCTGAGCACGGAGCGTTCAGGCATGGGCTCCATCGCGATGAGTACGGCGAAGGGATCGGAGGCACCGGCATCGCTAGCGTGGAACACATAGCAGGGTTTGCCTTCCAGCCCCTTGTCGTGCACATGATCGAGCCGATATTCATGTGTTGTGATGGGGGTGCGTTTTTCGTCCAGCCAAGTCAGGTTAAAGCCTGCGACAGCATCATCGTCGCCAACTGCGGACGGCTGCTCGATATGCCATCCACCAATGCGGAATCGCCACTCCTTGCCCGAGGTTTTGCAGGCTTTTGCCCAGAAGCGTCGCGCATCGCCGAGCATCATGATCGCGAACAGCGGCTTGGATCGCATGGCTTTCGTCGAATCCTTCCAAGCCCGGTCAAGGTTCGGGTCATGATTGTTGATCAAATGTTCGAAGCTAATCCAGTCTCCCAGCCAATCGTTCACATTGAAGTCCATGCCAGACAATCCTCTTCTTCTCCCTGTTCGTTATGCAGTTCGTCTTCCAGCGCTATGATGCGGTCGCACCATAGCGCTGCAAGCTCATAATCATGTGTTACGACCAACACCGCTTTGCCACGGTCCGCGAGCTTTCGCAGAAGTCCGCCGACTTGGGTCATATGCAACCGGTCCAGTCCGCTGGTCGGTTCGTCCAAAACAATGAATCGCTTATCGCTCATCAAAGCGCAGGCTATAGCCAGCCTCTGCTTTTGACCGCCGGATAAACTCATCGGGTGGCGCTGCACGGAATCCAATAGGTCGAGGTCTCGTAGCACAGCATCGCATCGGTCACGCACAGCGTCATCCATCCCATCAAGTCCCAGTAATGCCTCTTCCCGAACACTATCGGAGAAGAGCTGGTAATTGACGTCCTGCATGACGAGAAATCCGGCACGAGTCAAAGCGCCGCGGCTCGCTTTCGTCCCATTCAATAGCACCATGCCGTTCAACGGAGCGGCAAGACCGCATAGCGTACGTGCCAAAGTGCTTTTGCCAACCCCGTTCGACCCCATAAGGCCAAGAATCTCACCCTCGTGAATGTCGAAATCGGGAATATCACGTGCGAATACGGGTGTCTTGCGGCCTAGAAGTCCCCGCTTTGTATGGCCTACACTCAGGCCGCGCACACCAATGACGACCTGTCGCTTGTCCTCGTCGGGCGCAATGCCTCCATGTTGGAGTTTACGATGCACGGCAAGCCTGTATGGTCTGTCATCGAGGGCGCGCAATCCTAATGCCGCGACGCGCTGTTCGGACATCGCCAGAAAATCGGACGCCTCATATTCACCGAGAATCGTACCGTGATCGAACACTATGAAACGGTCCGCTAAATCCGCGCACCATGCAAGACGGTGTTCGGCAATGACGATGGTCATTCCATCAGCTCTCAATCGGGAGACCATGTCATGCAGCCTGCGAATCGCCACCATATCTAAATTACTTGTCGGCTCATCCATAACGATGAGTCCAGGAGCCAGCATGGTCGATGCCGCGACAGCAAGCTGTTGCTTCTGGCCACCTGAAAGCGTCATGATCCTACGACCTAATAGATGCCTGATGTGAAACTGCTCCGCGACATCATGCACGCGTTGCCGAATCCGCGCGGGAGACATGCCCGTATTCTCGCAGGGGAATGCCAGCTCATCGGTGGAATCAGCATTGAAATACTGCGTCTTCGGATTCTGGAATACGCTGCCCACCTGTCCCACATAGCTTTCCACAGGAGCCAATCCGGCGCGGATTCCGCACGTCATATGGATGCCCTGCAAATCGCCGGAATAGAAACCAGGTATCAGACCATTGAGCAAACGTGTGTACGTGGTTTTGCCACAGCCGCTTTGTCCACATAAGATGGCAATCTCGCCTTGCGGTATGGCACAGCTGATGTCATTCAGCGCATCGACCTCAGCAGCTTCATCAGCATGATATGCGAATGAGCACCGTTGCGTCCATGCGACTATCCGATTGATATCACTTCCGATACTCACCATGCTCCTCCAATGCCCAATGCCAGAGGAACCGTGCAGATGACCATCCATGCCCAATCAATGCCATGCATGCGGATTTCGGTATGACATGTATGAGGCCCGCGAATGCCGATTCCTTTGGCCAGTGCGGCTACGGACAAATCCTGGGCGACCCCCGTAGCGTTCATCAACAACGGCATCAGGATGTATTCCAAAGACTGAGCCGGATGACGGAGCAGGGCGAATGTCCCCTGGGCGATGCCACGTAATGCCATCGCGTCACGAATCTGATGGTAATCGTCATGGATTGTCGGGAAGAACCGGATGCACACCACACATGGAATCACAATCGTCTCCGGAATGCGCATGCGCCGCAGGGCACACACGAATTGACTGGCCGTAGTCGTGGTGAATGCGTATATGCCGGCAATCAGACAAGGCATCATCATCCGGATGCCGACACAAAGCAAACCAAGCATATGCAACCAGCTGCCGCCATCGTCAAGCGTCGATGCCCAAGTCCCCACTAGTAGCAATACATAGATGCAACCGAAGCGTACCGCAGCCGCCCATCGTCCCGCGCCGAGCAGTGGCAGAAGAAGCAGCAACACCGTAAGCGACTCCACAACCACGTCGACATGGAAAAACAGCAACAGGTTGGCCATGCCACTAGGTACAGTTTGGTTCTTGGGTCCAGGGCCATCAGATGATGCCGGTCTTCGCAAAATGCTTCTTCAGCATACGCTGCCCAAACCAGCCTCCGAGCAACGCACATACCAGTACCGCTATCATGGCAATGAAAAACGTGCCGGTATTGACATGTGCGAACACACCATCGATATAGGACGAGTCCTTGCCACGGGCCTGCAGACTGGCCACATAGGCATCCTTCATGAACCACAACGGCAGAATCGGACCGGTCAGCCCATAGCAGAACACGACATAACTCGCCAGGATACCTGTCTTGCTCCGATAGTCCCCGGCGCGAGCGATGGCATCAGCGATGACCGGAAACACGATGCTCGCAGCAAGGGAAAGGATGAAATGTCCGGATACGAACAAGAACAATCCGACGACGATGCCCATCACGCTAATCGCGCCGAATTTTCCGACCTTGGCAACCAGGAGCATATATACGCAACCACAGATCAATGCGGCGACCGCAGGCAGAAGAATCATGCCGAATCCCATCAAAGCCACGGAACTGAACAGCGTGGCCACGGCGACCAGCACGAAATACAAGGCAGTGAACACACCTATCGTGATGAGATCGGGAATGGTCAGATGCCTCGACTTGGTCGACATGCCCTGCTGCGTCATGGTCAGTCCTTTCGATTGTCATGGGCGGCCAGCCACCAATGTATCGAGGAAACACGGAAAAGACAATAGTTTTTCCTCGTTTTCATGGAAAACTATCCAATCCGCGTCGCGGTAATCCATAAACCATCCATACCCAGAGACAATGAAACGACGCCCCGAGTCAACGTCCTCGCTCCAGTCTCAGACGACAAGGCAATATCCCAATGCCGCGGCCATCACAGGAACCACCACCGACGTCAGCACATATCCCACGAACACGGTGATCCGCCCACCGCGCAACAACGTCACGGATTCGTTCATCATGGTGGAGAATGTGGAGAATCCACCAAGGAAGCCGGTCGCCAACATCACATGCGCGGGATCCGACAGAAACCGGCGTGAGTACAGACCTGCAATCACGCCTGCCAGGAATCCGGCAATACTGTTGATCACAAAGGTCGACAAAGGAAATGCCTTATGCCAAGAAGCTTTGATAACGGAATCACAAACATACCTTGCGGCGGCGCCGAGACCACCACACAGGCACACCGATACGGCGATGACCGCATTATTCATCAGTCCGCCTCCTTGCCCATGGCATGGCGATCACCATCGTTATGCTCAGTACCGGCAAACCGCAGCCCGACATGCGCGCCAACGTATGCCAGCAGACAGCCCACGATGAAGGTCGTGCAACAATACGCCGCACAATCCATGGCTTTGCCGTCATGCAGCATAGTGAATTCCTCGAGGGCGAGAGTGGACATGGTGGACAATCCTCCACACATGCCCATGCCACATCCACGGTTCACATATTCCTTCGCGCGTCCCACGGTTCTGCGGGTTCCTCCCAGCCATGCCGAAAGCGCCGCGTATACGAAGCAGGCGGCCATATTCGCCGCGAATGTGCCGATATGGAATGCGCCGCAGTCGGGAATGACCGAACAAGCGTAGCGTAATGCGGTTCCGATGCATCCCCCAAGGAACACCACGCATATGAGATCGACTCGAATGATATGTTGTCGTGCCATGTATCTTCTTTCCAGCGAGGTGCCGAACCAATATGACAGACATGGAAGAATGGCGATGCCACAACCGCTGAAAGCCATAAGGTACAGCACACCCTATGTCGTAGGAACCATCAGCGGGTTTGCGGTTCGAAGCCTGTAACGGCTTCAGGCGAGTCCCATCACCGCAGTCCAGTATATCCGGCACGCGAGGCCGTCCGTACCATCATTCACGATGCGGACAACTTCCCCGGACTACCGCAACGTACGATCCATAACCGTCGCCAATAGCGCGGCGACCCCCAAAACCGCAACTGTGATGCCAATGCCGTGGAGCCCTCCATCAGTGACCGTCTCACCGAAGAACACGCCACTCAATGAGGACGCACCGATAGACCCGATATAGATGGACGTGCGCAGCAGACCAGACGACGTGCCAATATGCTCGGATGCCGCTCGGCGATATAGCACGGTCTGACTGGTCGACATGCTGAGTCCCAACACCAGTCCCGCGACAGCGGAGGCGGTCAACGGCACAATACGACCATGCCAGCGGATGACGTGCAAGCCAACAACATGCCCACCGCCACCATCGCCGAACAGCACACCATCAACGGCAGGCGCACTATCGGCTTCTTCGCGATGGATAACGAAGCCACTGTCGCCACCACCCCCATCGGAATGATGAACATGCCGGAAACACCGGCGTTCATATGGCAGGCATCCTCCAACCACTGGGGCAAGGCGTACATGACCACATAAACGCCAAGCATGGTGAGCATCGCACGCAGAAAATTCAACGTCATCGCATTATCCGCCGCGAGTGAACGCACATCGACGAAAGGCGTTGCCGCATGCAACTCCCACGCGACAAAAGCCAACAAAGCGATGACAGTGACGCAACCGGACACCTTGTCGAAAGTAGGCAAACTCATAAGAACAATCAGCAGCGCGCTGATTGTGATGGAGAATAGCAACAGACCCATGACATCGAGATGCGCGATGAAGAAGGATACGGTCATGCGATGTTCATGCTTCGCATCGGGCTCGATGCTTGCCAATCCCAGCACAATCGTGATGATGCCGACCAACACGTTGACGAAGAAGGTGGAGCGCCATCCCAAAAAGGTGACCAACAGGCCGCCCAACGGTGGACCGACAGCGATGAGCACCAGTCCCACCATAGCGAGAATGGAAAGGACCAACGAAGGCGGTTCCGCCAATCCCATGCGATCAGCCCGTCTGCGAACCAGCAGCATGGCAGCAGGATAGCCACAGGATGTGCCCGCACCAATAAGCACACGCGACGTCAGCAGCACGCCGAGATTCGGGGCGAAACCACCCAGTAGTCCTCCAATCATGACCAATGCCGCACCGGCCATGAACACCGAGCGAGGACCAATGATCTCAGAAAGCTTGCCCGCCGTCGGCTGCGCGATGGCACATGTCAGGTACAGCGCAGATATCAGCAGGGTCGCCCTTCCGGCATCAATCCGCAAATCATGTGAAATCGGTGCGAGCGCCGTCGAGATAAGCGTGCTGTTGACAGGGTTGAGACCGACCCCAAATATCATCGCCATGATGAAGGTCTTGGGAAACGCGGGAGTTTCTCTTGTCTTATCAGCCGTCTTCATCGCGTGTCGCCTCCCGTCGGCAGCGATTCCGTGGCGGCGATGCGTTCGATCAATGTGGTCGCAGCGGCGAGGTCCCCGCGCTCGCCGTCATCCAATGCATATTCGATGGCATGCGCCAGCCAAGTTGTTTGGCTAGCGGTTACGTGGGCGAGGAACGCATGTCCTTCATCGGTCAAGCCGACCAGTCGACGACGACGATCTTTCGAATCGGCATGCTGTGTGACATACCCTGTGGACCTCAGTAGTTCAAGACGCTGGGTGATGGCTTGTTGCGATACGTGTTCGTACGCGGCCAAAGTCGATACCGACAGTTCTCCCTCGGTATCCAGCCGCTTCAACATGGCAAGCTGCGAAGCGGTGATGCCCCGTTCCGCGATGCCGGCCTCATGCTTCATCCGAGCTTGCAGCCTGCTGACCGCAATCGCCAATTCCATGGCGACATCCGATGTCGAATATTCGTCTTTCGTATCCATTTCGATTGCCTCCAGCTGGCCACCATAGCACTTACACAAGCTACTTGTGCAATCTGCTTGCGGATTTCCTCGCATGACGCCACTCGCCGCAAGGCTTCAAACCGTTATCGCCCTGAACAACAAAAAGGGCCATCCCACTTTTGCAGGATGGCCCTCCATATAAGAACAACAGACCTCAGGCAAGTTTGCCGTAGGCTTCGGCATCCACCGGCTCGAGCCATTCGTTGCTCATGGATGCCGGATCGCCCGCAGGGACCATGAAGGCTAGATGCGAGCATGATTCGCCGGGGGCGGCGCCATGCCAGTGCTTCGTATCCGCGGGGATGCAGACGGCCTGCCCGGCCTTGAGCTCCTTTGGCTCCTGTCCCTCGATCTGGTAGTAGCCGCAACCGCCGACCGCGATGAGTACCTGCGCCGCGTTGTGATGGATGTGCCAGTTGTTGCGGCAACCCGGCTCGAAGGTCACGTTATGGATGGCAATCTGCGGAGTCTCGAGCACCGGAGCAAGGTAGCTCTGTCCCACGAAGTACTGCGCGAAGCCGTCGTTCGGTTCTCCCATCGGGAATGCGCTCGGATTTTCCATTGTCGACCCGTCCTTTCATTTATGCTCTGTACCGTTCCCTATTCAACGCCCGGCGAAAAAGAATGTCCAATGTGAGTATGGTATATCGTTCCATGCGTCGATTGCATATCAAACCATTCATGCGAGGTATTGGTTCTGCCAATCGAAACGGGATATGCTGACCTTCCGAACATCAACGGCAGAAGAGCTTCAGTATGACTGACATGAGCTACGCCCCACTGGGATGGTCCGGCATCCAAGTTTCCAAGGTCTGCCTTGGCGGTATGAGTTTCGGCAAGACCTCCCCGTAATTCCATCAGTGGACCATCGATGCCGACGCCACCGAACAGCCGTCAGTACAACATGGCGCTCACCCCATACTCCCCATGGCATCCGGCCATCTGACCCATCCGTCCTGGGATTCCGATTCCAAACGCGGCACCACCGACGGCACCATGCGCAACAAGTACGATCAGGCACGTGCGCAGGATATGCCGATCATCGAACGCGTGCACGGGCTCGCGGAACGGCTCGGCGTGCCGATGGCGCGGATCGCCCTCGCCTGGCATTGGGCCAAGGACGTCACGGCACCGATCGTCGGCTGCTCGAAGACGGAGCGCGTGGATGATGTCATCGAAGCACTTGGAGTAAAACTCAGCGAATCCGACATCGCCTATCTTGAGGAGCCGTACACGGCGCATGAACTGGTCGGCCCATTGGCCAGGCCGGGCGAGCGCGCGCTGGCCGGCACCCTTGCGCCGACTCTGAAGGAGAAAGCCAAGTAGCGCCACACGTCGCCGGAAAGTGGCTAGCGCACCGGGATGCAGATCTCGGTCACGAACTGGGCGGGATCCGATGTCAACCCTTCATCGATCAACGCGATCTCACGTGAGAACCCGGTGATGTCGAGACCCTGCTCTGCGGTGTACCATATCAGCTCGCGATACCGGTCGGGGGCATCGCCATGACTCCCCCGGAACCGGATGCGCACGCAATCGGTCTCCGGCAATGCCACGGTGTCGCCCTCATATTCGTCCTCGTCGTCAAGCAATAGGAACACCAACCCGTAATCGGCATATCCGCCCTGTTCCAACGATTCCTTGTCAATGCCGACGCCGACCTTGCCGAGGAAGACCAGCGAATCCTTCTGATGCTGCTCCAGCTTGCGGATCGAATATTCCAGGCCGAGATACGAGTCGACCTTCGGTGAATCCCTGATCCAGACGATCCTGCAGGCGGGTTGCCGCACAACACGTATCACGTCGAATTCGGACTGCTCAGCGTCCCGCAGCCGCTCCAAGCGATGGTCGATCTTCCGCTGGACCATTTCCAGCCCATGCTGTTTGCGCTCGATCAGGGCTTTCTGTGCAACAAGCTTGTCCTCGATGACATGCACGTCGCGATTGTGCAGGAACTCGGCTATCTGCGTCAACGGCATATCCAGCACACGCAGGTACCGGATTGTGTTCAGCACCTCGAACTGCTTGGCACCGTAATACCGGTACCCGGTGCGCGGGTCGATATATTCGGGTTCCAGCAAGCCGCAACGCTCATAATGCCGAAGCGTGCCCAGCGACACATTGAACATATCTGCAACCTTGCCTATACGGAACAGTCTGCCGTCACCCGGCAAAGCGTCGCGCCCTCCACTTCGCTCACTCGCCGTCATGCACGCGCCTTCTCCGAAATTACGCCGTGACGCTTGAGCCACGCGTAGAAGCCAAGACAGATCAGCACGGAAAGCAGCGATCCGGCGGGCGCGGCGACGCCCATGGGGAACAAGGTGTTCGGGAACAGCTTGGATGCCAGATACGCCCCGGGCACACGGACCAGGGTGATGGCCACGATATTGTGGATGAATCCGATATAGGAGCGCCCGCATGCGGCGAAGAAGCCGCTGAAGCAGAAGTGGATGCCCGCGAAGATGCTGTCGACGATGTAGCTGCGGATGTACTGTGTTCCCAGCAGGATTACCGTCGCATCGGTGGTGAACAGGCCGACGATGGAGCCCGCCGTCAGTTCCACCACAATCGATATGACGATGCCGTAGACGACGGTGATCGCGGTGGCGTATCGCAGTGTCTTCGTCGCTCGCTCCATCCTGCCGGCACCGATGTTCTGCGCCGAGACGGCGGATACCGTGGCCAGCATGGACGACGGTACCAGGAACAACGCGCTGATCACCTTTTCGACGACGCCGACAGCTGCCGCATCGTTCAGGCCACGGTAGTTGGCGATGACCGTGATGATGATGAAGGCGATCTGGATGCAGCCGTCCTGAACCGCCGTCGGCACTCCGATGCCGAGAATGCCGCGGAGCATGGCCCTATCGGGGCGAAGATCGCCGAACTTCAGTCTGATGCCCGTACGCCGGCGGCGAATCGCCACCAATGTCACGGTCACACTGATGGCCTGCGCCAGTGTGGTGCCCAATGCCGCGCCCGAGGGACCAAGACGCAGCCAGCCCATAAACAGGTAGTCGAACACGATGTTGCAGAAGCATGCAACCGCAATGAAATACATGGGGCTTTTCGAATCGCCCATCCCACGGAACACCGAGCTGATAATGTTGTACGCGACGATGAACGGGATGCCGATATAGCAGATGGTCAGATACTGCGCGGTTCCCTCGACGGCTTCGACTGGCACGCCGATCAGCGAGATGATGTTGTGCACGTTCAACAGCAGAACGACCGTCAGCGCCAACGCGATTCCTGCGAACAGCGTGATGACGTTGCCGATGGCCTTGGCCGCACGGTCGAGCCTGTTCGCGCCGACCGCACGGCCGATGGTGACGGTCGCGCCCATGGCAAGACCCACGATGACCACGGTGAGCATGTACAGCACCTGGCTGCCGTTCGCCACCGCGGTGATGCCGTCGATGCCGATGAACTGTCCGGCGATGAACAGATCGGCCATGCCGTACAGCGTCTGCAGGAAATACGACAGCAGATACGGCAACGCGAAGGTGACGATCGTTCTGAACACGCTTCCCGTTGTCAGGTTCTTTCCCATGGGTTGTCTCTTATCCTCCCGTTTCGGCCTATGTCTTCCAGCAGGAAGGCTAAACCTTACAATGGTTGTAGAGTCAATCCCAAAGCATTGTCATGTCCAATATGCGGAAAACCGTCTTTCACCCCATGACCGGAGCGGTGGCTTCGTCTTCCCCGTCCGGCTCGTCGGCGAGACCCATGAGCTCTCCCATCTTGTCCGCGTACACGCCCGTCTCATGCATGAGCAGGGCCCGCACTGCCCGAAGCGATTCGCGATCCCGAGGAAGACGGTACAAGGCGATGGTCGCGGCCATTTCGCCAAGCTTTTCATAGTTGTCCAACATGCGTTTGCGATCCTTGTGCGAAGCGAGCATCGCATCCATGCGATCCTCCGGTTCGGCGAAAAAGATATATCCGGCAAGGGTAAGCAGCAGACCAGCCTTCCTCACATTGCGTGCCTGGCTGTCAAGTTCTTTGACACCATTCTCGAACATGGTTCGATCACGCAGTCTGAAGCCTTCCTGGAGAAGACCCGAAGCCGACGGCCCCATAAGGGAGATGGCAAGGTCATGCAGATAGAGCGGGTCTTTCCATATATCCTCCACTTCATATACGCCATTGTCCTCGATCTCGGCCAGTAGTTGGGCGACGGGCTTAGTGTTCTCATCCCACAGATTCCGATATGCCTCCACAATGTGTTCGGCGTCATACAGATATCTGGCATCGAGGCAAGCCGGATATTCCAATGAGCTGGTGACGCTCAGATCCACAGAACAGGCATATTCCAGATCCGCCTTGATCCGCATATCCTGCAACTGGGCGCATACATGCCTGTATCGGAAATCGGGATCACATCCCAATTCGACCACTTTCGGATCATCGCGGAGCATACACATACCCAATCCCCCATAAGCGAGAACCATCAGCGCCGCATCAGCGGCCCTAGGCTCGCCCCCTCCCCATCGCAACAGAGTGTATGCGGCCAGACGGTAGGTCTGTCGCAGGTATTCCATCATGCATTCGAGCCGTTTCCTCCTTCCGCCTCCGCTCTTCTTCCCCTTGGTCTTTTTCCTTCGGAACACCTCACGTGTATCGAACAGACCAAGCTGGAACGGCATCCTGTTGCTCGGCCGATGCGTCGCCACCGCGACGGAAGCATCATTAATCATTTCATACAGCCATGCGCTCATGCCGTATTTACGAACCACATTGCGGCATCCGGTCAGGAATTCGGCATCATAGCCTATTTGGAACCGATCCAATATGATCATATCCATGTCGAGGTTCACCGGCCATGACGTGCCGCCGAACAAGTCATCCGCAAGCTCGTGCACCACGTCATCGAACAGGGAAAGCGGACCTTCCATATCGTGTTCGAGACGTATCCGATCAAGGTCCGCGAAACAACGCCCCGAGCTGTACCGGTCGAAGCGCTCGATCAGCCGATCCATCGTTTGCAGGAAAGCCTGTTCGTCCATATTGAATGGCGTGGCCACGGCAACTGTCATATGCAACTCCTTCGTCGTAGAGATGCACCTACTGTCGCATATCCGTCCACCTCTCCGTCACAATCCTTTGAAAAAAGTGAATAAGTGGACAATTTCCACCTATCCACACCCCCATACCTGTCTGTGGACAACTTGCGCAATAACAAAAGGCCCTTCCTCCAAAAAGAGGAAGGGCCTGATCTTCGCGTAGGCGACGAGCCGGTCCGTCAGTTGATGAGTTCCTTGACCGCTGCGATGACGGCCTGCAGACTCGCCTTGGCGTCACCAAACAGCATCTGCGTGTTGTCTTCGAAGTACAGCTCGTTCTGGATGCCGGCATAACCGGTGCCACGGCCACGCTTCATGACCACCACGTTCTGCGCCTTGTCGACGTCGAGAATCGGCATGCCGGAAACCGGGGTGCCCGGCTTGCGGGCGGCCGGATTGGTCACGTCGTTGGCGCCGACCACCAGAGCCACGTTGGCCTGCGGGAACTGCGGATTGATGTCATCCAGGTCGACGAGCTCCTCATACGGGACGTTGGCCTCGGCGAGTAGCACGTTCATATGGCCAGGCATACGGCCTGCCACCGGATGGATGGCGTAGGAGACTTCGACACCATGGTCCTTGAGCAGGGTGCCAAGGTCAGCGAGCTCACGCTGGGCCTGGGCCTGGGCCAGACCGAAGCCCGGCACGAAGATGACCTTCTCTGCGTAGACGAGCTGGACGGCCAGATCGTCGGCGGAGGTTTCCTTCATGGTGCCCTCCAGCCCCTCTCCGGCGCCCGCCGCAGAATTGGAGCCGCCGAAGCCACCAGCCAAGACGGACAGCAGCGGACGGTTCATAGCCTTGGACATGGCGATGGACAGGGTCACGCCCGCCGCACCGACGAGCGCGCCGGCCACGATCAGGGCGATGTTGTTGATGGCCAGACCGGACATGGCCACTGCGGTGCCGGTGCAGGCGTTCAACACGGAGATGACGACCGGCATATCAGCGCCGCCGATCGGGATGACGAACACGAGGCCGTAGCACAGGGCGAACACGGTGGTCAGGATCGACCAGAGCAGACGCTGGTTCGGCTGCACGCACAACATCACGAAGGACACGATGGTGAGCACGACGAACAGGATGTTCCAGAAACCCTTGCCCGGCAGGCTCAGCTTCTTGACCCACTTGATGCCCTGCAGCTTGCCGGCTGCGATCAGCGAGCCGGAGAAGGTGACGGAGCCGATCATGATGCCCAGACCCGCGGTGATGAGCACCACGATGGATGGGGTTTCGGCGGAGGTCAGGATGTCGTTCAATGCCACGAGCGCGGCGGCGCCACCGCCCACGGTGTTGAACACGGAGACCAGCTGCGGCATGTCGGTCATCTTGACCTTCTTGGCGGAGACCACGCCCGCCACGGCGCCGATGACGATGCCGACAATCAGCACGATGACTGCGACGCCATGCTTGAAACCGTTGGAGGCCTCACCTGCGAACAGCACGATGAAGGCCATGGCCACGGCGAACACCATGCCGATGGCGGAGACCATGTTGCCCTTGCGGGCGGTCTTCGGGGAGTTCATCAGGTGCAGGCCGATGACGAACATCACTGCGGCCAGCAGATAGACGAACCATTCGATGACGCCGAGCGGCGTGCTCAGCATTTCGGCCAGGGTACCCATTTACTTGGCCTCCTCTTCCTTCTTCTTGCCCTTGTCGGACTTGAACATCTCCAGCATGCGGTCGGTGACGACGTAGCCGCCGACGACGTTCATCGTGCCCAGCACGGCGGCCAGGAAGATGAACACCCAGGCGAGCGGACTGGTGGCGTGCGCGGCGACGATGACGACGCCCGCGATGACGATGCCGTGGATGGAGTTGGCGCCCGACATCAGCGGGGTGTGCAGGGTGGCGGGCACCTTGCCGATGACCTCGACGCCGATGAGCAGCGCGAGGACGAACAGTGTGATCGCAACGACGATATCCATTGCTTTACTCCTCTTCCTTCTTGGCTTCCTCGCCGCGGCCGGCCACGACCATGGCGTTGTCGAGCTCTTCGTTCAGGTCGATGGCGAGCTTGCCGTCACGCACGAAATGCGCCAGCACGTCGGCCACGTTGCGGCTCAGCAGGTTGGATGCGGTGGTGGACACGCCGCTGGCCAGATACGGGGCGCCGATGATGGTCACGCCGTTGTCGGTGACCTGGGTGCCGACGGAGGAGCCTTCGACGTTGCCGCCAAGGTCGCTTGCCGCGCAATCGACGATGACGGCGCCACGATGCAGACCGGCCACACCGGCCTTGGTCAGAAGGACCGGAGGCTTGCGTCCCGGCACTTTGGCGGTGGTGATGACGATGTCGAAGCCGGCGGCCTTCTGATCGACCGCGGCCTGTTGCTGGGCCTGCTCTTCGGCGCTCAGCGCGCGTGCGTAGCCGCCTTCGCCCTGGCCCTTGGAGAAGTCAAGACCAAGGTCGAGGAACTTGGCGCCCAAGGATTCGACTTCGCCCTTGGATGCCGGACGCACGTCGTACGCGGTGACGACGGCGCCGAGACGCTTGGCGGTGCCGATGGCCTGCAGGCCGGCGATACCGGCGCCCAGAATAAGCACCTTGGCCGGGCGGATGGTGCCAGCGGCGGTGGTCATCATCGGCAGGAAGGAACCGTACGCGTTGGCTGCCACGATGGCGGCCTTGTAGCCCATCACGGAGTTCTGCGACGTCATTTCGTCCATGGACTGCGCGGAGCTCAGCTGACGCGGCAGCTTTTCCATGGCGACGCCGACCAGACCGGCCTTCTCGATCGCGGCGACGTAATCGGCATCGGTGAACGATCCCAACATGCCAATGATCCATGTGCCCTGCTTGACGCGGGCGAGCAGCTCATTGCTTGGACGATCCACAAAACCCAGCGCGTCGGCGCGTGCGATCACATCGTCGGCGGAGACGACCTGCGCGCCCGCCTTCGTATAATCTTCATCAACGTAGTGCGATGCGACGCCCGCACCGGACTCAATCAGACATGTAACACCTGATTTACGCAACCTCGTTACGATATCCGGTGTCAGAGCAACACGGGACTCGTGTTCGGAAGTCTCGTTGAGAACTCCGAAGACCACGGTGGCTTCAGCTTTTTCAGCCATAGGTGCCCTTTCTTCCTCGTTAAAGAAATCTAATGAACAGATACAGCGCCCAAGTGTAACGTACACGGCAACATCGCGGCCGCAATCGTTCATCTTTCGAATCACGGGCTGTATCCGGCATGCGCCGCCCGTTTCCCTGATGGCCTGTCACCTTACGCTACCGTAAGGTGACGTGTCGCGCGCGACGGGCTATCATTCCTTCTTTAGATACCGTTTATATACGTAGGAGAGTCACGTGTCCATCATCACCTCGTTGAACAAGCAGGCCACTAATCTCGCAAGGAAGGCGTTGCGCTTGGGCAACGATTTCGTGCACCCGGTCAGCGACGATTCCGGCAATACACCGGATTACAACGACCCGAACAGCATCCTCTCCCCCGATGGCCATATCGAGCTGCCGCACACCGCTGAATGGGGACCGGGATACCCGTCCACCACGTTCCTTGACCCTGAAACCGGACTGTTGACCACGAAGACAGAGGGCAATCCGCCGCTAGACGAAGGCACCTCCATCTACGATATCTACGCCGACCGCGCCGCTCGTATGGGCGACGAACCATTGTACACGTTCAAGCAAGATGGCGATTGGCACACCAAGACCGCAAATGAGACGCTCGCCGACATCCGCGCCGTCGCGAAGGGCTTGCTGCATTATGGTTTGAAGAAGGGCGATGGCGTGGCTTTCATGTGCCGCACCTCCTACGATTGGGATGTGTTCGACGCGGCCGTCATGGCCTGCGGCGGCGTGCTCGCCACGATTTACGATACCGATTCCGCCGAGCAGATCCGCAATATCGTCAACAATTCCGATGCGCGTCTGCTGGTCGTGGAAACCACTGATATGAAGGCGAAGGCGGACGGGGCCGAAACCGAATGCCCGACTTTGGAGCACATCGTCTGCTTCGAGACCGGTGGTCTTGACGAGATCAAGGCGTATGGCTCCGGTGTGAGCGATGAGGCGCTCGATGCGCGAATCGATTCCGTGCAGAAGACCGATCTGTGCTCCATTGTGTACACGTCCGGTTCGACCGCCGCGCCGAAGGGCGTGGAGATGACGCATGAGCATTATTGCGCCACCGCGTTCAATTTGCCCGATTATATGCCGGAACTGCTGCATGACAAGAAGAACACCGTCCTGCTGTTCCTGCCTCAGGCGCATTCCTTCGCCCGTGCCATCAACTACATCTGCGTAGCAAGCAATCTGCATATTTATATCGCGCAGGGCATCAAGACGTTGACCGCCGATTTGCAGGTGGCCAAGCCGACCATCATGATCGTTGTTCCGCGTGTGCTGGAGAAGGTGTACAACGCTGCTTCCCAGAAGGCCGGTCATGGCGCCAAGGGCGTTGCTTTCGCCGCAGCCGTGGTCGCCGCGCAGAATTATATGAAGGAAGTCAGCACCAAGGGGAAGACCGGAACGCTTACCAAGGCACGTCGCGCGGCGTTCGATCCGGTGGTCTATGCCTCGCTGCGTGAGGTGCTCGGCGGACGCGCCAAGTGGATCGTCGCGGGCGGTGCGCCGCTTGATCCGGAGTTGTTGGCGTTCTTCCGTGGTGCCGGCGTGCCGGTCTACGAAGGCTACGGATTGACCGAAACCACCGCGCCGTGCGCGTTCAACGTGCTTGGCGTGCCGTATCATCAGGGTTCCGTCGGCATCGCGTTCCCTGGTTTCGAGCTGCGTATCGCCGAGGATGGGGAGATTCAGGTCAAGGGCGCTTCGGTGTTCCCGAAGTACCATAAGAACGGCGAGGCCACCGAGGATTCCTTTACCGAGGATGGCTGGTACAAGACCGGCGACTTGGGCCGCATTGACGACGATGGCTTCCTGTACATCATCGGACGCAAGAAGGATCTCATCATCACCGCCGGCGGCAAGAACGTCTCCCCTGGCCCGATCGAGGATGTCATCAAGCGTTGCGAATTCGTCTCTCAGGCGTTGGTGCTTGGCGACAAGCGTCCGTTCATCTCCGCGCTGATCACGCTTGACGAGGAAGCGTTGCGTCCATGGCTGGAAAGCAAGGGTCTCAACCGAGATATGTCGATGGAGGAGGCCTCCAGCAACGCGGCCGTCCGCGCCGAAGTCCAGAAGTGGGTCGATCAGGCCAATGAGGGCGTGTCCCGTGCCGAATCCGTGCGTAAGTTCATCATCCTGCCGGAGGAGTTCACACAGGAGAACGGTTTGATGACCGCTTCCATGAAGGTCATCCGTCCGAAGGTGATCAAGCGTTACGCCACCCTGCTGAACACGCAAATGTACACCAAGAAGAAGTGACCATCCAGCACCAACAAGCTTAGAGCATAAGAAAGCCTGCCGCATAAACAGCGGCAGGCTTTATTGTTCCCACCCGGAAAAAATCAGAAGCCCAGCTTCTCAAGCTGCTTGGCTGAGCCGTCAAACGGGCAGCCCAGTGGGCTGACCGTAGGCGAAGTGAGCAGCTTCGCCGCGAAGCGGATCCTAAGCGGCTTAGAAGCCCAGCTTCTCAAGCTGCTTAGGATCCGACTGCCATCCCTTGGCCACCTTGACATGCAGGTCGAGCTTGGCCTTCTGCCCGACGATGCGGTTGACCGCGGTGCGCAGCTTCTTCTTGACGCGTACCAGATGCTCCGCGTTATGTCCGATGATGATCGGCTTCTGCGAATCACGTTCCACGTAGATCGACACAATCACCTGCGCCTTGCCCGCGTAGGATTCGCCGCTGTCGTTGTCTTCCGGATATTCGATGGAATCCACCACCACGGCGAGCGAATGCGGCAGCTCGTCATCCAATTCCTCCAGGAACGCGCCTCGAATCAGTTCGGCGATGGTGTCTTCCGGACGTTCTTCGGTGATTTGCTCGGCCGGATACATCTGCGGTCCTTCGGGCATGTTCTCCACCAGCACGTTGCGTACTTCGGCGAGATTGTCGTGCTCGAGGGCGCTCACCGGCACAATGTCGGTGAAGTCGGCGAACTCGTTGATTTCGATGAGCTTGTCGATCAAAGCGCTTCGGTCCAATTCGTCGATTTTGGTGACGATGGCGATCAGCGGCACCTTCCATTTGAATGTGCCGTCGTCGCGTTTGACGGCGAAATCAGAACGCAGCCTGCTCAGAATGCGTTTGTCGCCGGGGCCGATTTCCTGGTCGGCGGGCAGCAGGAAGGCGATCGCGTCGACATCGGATAGCGATTCGTCGACGACATCGTTCAGCCGCTGTCCGAGCAGCGTACGCGGACGGTGGATACCGGGGGTATCGACCAGCACGATCTGCGCGTTGTCTGTGGTCAGAATGCCGCGGATGGCCTTACGTGTAGTCTCCGGACGGGATGAGGCGATGGCGATCTGCGTGCCGATAAGCGCGTTGATCAGCGTCGATTTGCCGACGTTCGGACGTCCGACCACCGCGACGAAGCCGGAACGATATGGAACGGGGGCTTCGGCGTCGGAATGCTGGGAAGCCGGTTCGGTCACATCTGCGTCAGTCATGCTTGTCCTTGGAATCCTTGTCGTCATGGGATGCCTCTTCGGCACCGTTCGTATGGTCTTCGTGTTGTTCAGTTTCGTCCACGCCCTCGACGTGGGCCGGTTCCACCACGATGGTGGACACTTTCTTGCGGCGTCCCGCGGAGTCGACCGCGGTCAGGCGCAGGCCCCTGGTGACGGCCGTCGAACCGACGATCGGCACGCGGCCAAGCAGCTTGGTGAGCAGACCGTATACCGTGTCGACGTCGTCCTCGTCGATGTCGATTTCGAAGATCTCCTCCAAGTCGGCGATGGGCGTGCGTGCCGGCATGCTCCATTTGTTCTCGCCGATTTGTTCCGGATCGGCATGCTGGGTACGGTCGTGCTCGTCCTCCAGTTCGCCGACGATCTGTTCGATGGTGTCTTCGATGGTGACCAGGCCGGCGATGCCGCCGTATTCATCCACGACGATAGCCACATGCTGGCGGGTGCGCTGCATCTGGTGGAACAGGTCGTCGACCGGCTTGGATTCGGGCACCAGCATCGGGTCACGGACGATGGATTCGACATCGCGGGATATCGCCGCGGGATTGAACGCCGTGGCGCGCACGGCATCCTTCAGGTATGCCACGCCGACCAGATCATCCACATCATCGCCGATGACCGGTATACGGGAGAATCCGGAACGGGAGCACAATTTCAGCATGTTCTCCAGCGTCTCCCCGCGTTCGATGCAAATCATATCAGTGCGCGGCACCATGATCTCACGCGTCAACGTTTCGGACAACGTCAATACGTTGCGCAGCATTTCGGAAACCTCAGGGTCGAAATCATTCGCCTCGACCAGACGATCTATGGTGGCGCGCCCTTGTTCGAGTTGGATTTTTTCAAGCTCCTCATCGTCCGACAGATCATTCGAATGACGTTTCGCATCCTTCTGTCCGCCGATTTTAGCGAATGGCGTCAAAGCCACCGCGACCGACGCCGCATCGGCATGCTTCAGCATCAGATCGACCGGTTTGGAGGCGCCCGCGCTACGTGGACGGACCAGCAGCGAAATCACCGCGACCACCAGCGCGAACACGAAGCCGACAAGCAGTCCCGCCCATAACGGCGCATCGCACAACGACGCGATCGCGGCGACCAACACACCGTCAAGCACATTGCAGGTGATGCGGAAGAACGCGCATGAACCGGCGGTCGCGTAGCGGTCGGCGATCAGCCGCTGCACCTTGTGGATGCGTTTGATCTTCTTGTCGCGTATGAATTGCGACGCCTCCGTATCCGTCTGAATCTCAAGAATGAGGTTGTTCAGACTTGCCCTCGTGACACGTCCCACCGCGCCTTCCGTCGCGGCCATCGACAGCGACAGCCAGACCAGCAGCAATGCGATGACGACGAGAATCGCAATCATCGTGATAGTCGTTGTTTCCATGGTTCGTCAACCCCCACTTTCGAAACCGTCGGATGATGCATCATGCCGTCATTTGGCCGTTTTGCCGCCGGCCCCGTGTTCGCGGTCCCATTCGGCGAGCGCATCCGGCGTGCCGGCGGGAAGCGTCGCCCGCGCGCCGGCTCCCTGTCGAAGCGCGAAGAACGTCAATAGCAGCTGGCGTTGCAAGCCGAACATCTGCCGTTCCTGTTCGGGTGTGACATGGTCGTATCCGAGCAGGTGGAGGATGCCGTGGATGGTCAGCAGCATCATTTCCTCCATGGTGCTGTGGCCGGCCGCGAGCGCCTGCTGGGCGGCCACCCACGGGCATAGCACGATGTCGCCCAGCACGCCTTCCATTTCGGTTCCGCCGTCTCCGGGGCGCAGTTCGTCCATTGGGAAGCTCATGACGTCGGTGGGGCCTTCGAGGTTCATCCAACGCATGTGCAGTTGGGCGATGGGATCCGGGTCCACGAACATGATGGTCAGGTCGGATTGTGTGCTGACCCTCATCTGGCTCATGACCCATACGCCGAGGTCGGAAAAGATTTTGCCGTCGATCTGCCAGGCGGTTTCGTTCGTCACTTCAACGCTCATTTATGCGTTTTCCTTGTTCTTGTCGTCGAATGGTTGCGATGATGCGGCACGCGCGCTTCTGCTGTGGTCTCCCGCTATGGCCGTGTGCCTGTCGTAGGCGGCGACGATTTTGCCCACGAGCGCGTGGCGGACCACGTCTTCGGGCTTCAGGTGGGCGAAGGCGATGTCGTCGATGCCGTCGAGGATGCGTTCGATGGTGGCCAGACCTGATTTCGGCACGGTCAGATCCACTTGGGTCACGTCGCCGGTGATGACCATTTTGGTGTTGAATCCCAGTCGGGTCAGGAACATCTTCATCTGCTGTTCGGTGGTGTTCTGGGCCTCGTCGAGGATCACGAACGCGTCGTTGAGCGTGCGGCCGCGCATGTAGGCGAGCGGCGCCACTTCGATGGTGCCGTCGTCCATGTATCGCTTGAGCTGGTCCGCTCCGAGCATGTCGGACAGCGCGTCGTACAGCGGTCGCAGGTACGGGTCGACCTTTTCGTTGAGCGTGCCCGGCAGGAAGCCGAGGTTCTCCCCTGCTTCGACGGCGGGACGGGTCAGTATGATGCGCCGGACCTGCCTGTCTTGGAAAGCACGTACCGCTTTGGCTACGGCAAGATAGGTTTTGCCGGTGCCTGCCGGTCCGATGGCGAAGGTGATGGTGTGCGATTCGATGGCGTTGACGTAGGCTATCTGTCCGGCGGTTTTGGCACGGACCGGTTTGCCGAGCGCGAAGGTGATGACGCCCGGCACGTGAGGACGCCGCCTGTCTGCGGTTTCCTCACGATGGGACGCGTGCGACTGTTGCCTGCCGGCCATGCGCAATTCCTCCACCACGCGGCCGTGGCCGGGATGTGTGGCGCGGACCGGATTTTTAAGCACGTTCTGGTCGAGCATGCGACGGACGGTATCGGCGTCCATCGGCGCGGTATAGGCGGCTTGGATGATATCGGCAACCACCTGTTCGGCTTGGGCGGCTTGGGATTCGGATTTGCTGGAATGCGACATGATGGCGATGCGGTTGCCCCGTACGATGATGGTCAGATCGGGGAACGCACGTTCGACTTCCCGAAGCACCTCGTCCACAGGGCCAAGCACGGTCACCGGATCAAGCTGTTGGGGTATCGCGATGGTGCGTGTAGTGGTGGGCACAGAACCTCTTCCGATGTCGGTATTGGCGGTATGTGGACTATTCGTCGAGCTTTTCGCCGGTAAGCACGTGGGCGTGCACGTGGAACACGGTCTGTCCGGCGTCGATTCCGGTGTTGAAGATCAGACGGAAGGCGCCATGGAACTCCTGGTCGGCGATTTTCTGCGCCACTTCGGCCATGTGGGCGAGCTGTGCCGGATCCTCTTTGGCGAGTTCGGCGACGTTCGCGTAGTGCTTGCGCGGCACGATCAGTACGTGCACCTTGGCTTTCGGATTGATGTCCTTGAAGGCGTAGGTGGCATCGTCCTCGTACACCTTCTCGCTGGGAATCTCACCTGCGATAATCTTGCAGAACAGGCAATCCTTGTCGCTCATAACGCTCCTTATCGGTATTGGAAAAACCTTCGCTACCATGCTACACCAGCAGGAAACGGGGCGATTCCGGCAATTTCACGCAATGGAGCCGGGATCAGACGAAACGTCCCAATGCTCGCGCGAGCAATGACAGCGCGACCGGACCGGCGGTGGACGCACGTAGGATGTTGCTTCCCAGCACGCACACTTCGGCGCCGGCTTTCGTGAACGCCTCGACTTCGGCGTCGCTGATGCCGCCTTCCGGACCGACGAGCACATATATGGTGCGCGGACGTCCGTCCTTCAGACACGTATCGGACAGTTTGGCGATACCGGTTTCCAGTTGTTCCCAGGTCTTCGTGGCATCTTGATGCAGCACGATCACCATGTCGCCATGCACGCATGCGCGCTTGCAGATGGCGACCACCTGCTTGCTGGTCACGCAATCGTCCAGCTGGGGCGTCCACGATCTGCGCGACTGTTCGGTGGCGGATTCCAGCACCTGCCTCCACTTTTTGTCAGTACGTCCTGCCTTCCATTTGGCGATGGAACGGTCGGCCTGCCAGGGAATCACCTGATCGACGCCGATCTGCGTGGCCATATCGATCGCCTGCTCGTCATGGCCGGTTTTGGCGAGAGCCTGCACCAGCGCGAGCCTGGTGACCGGCTGCGGCTCCTTGCCGAATCGCAGCACTTCCGCGATTCCCTGCTGCGCGTCGCGCAGTACGGCGTGGATGCGCAATCCCCTGCCGTCGGAAAGCTGCAGTTCGTCGCCGTCCTTCAATCGCATGGCCTGGATGGCGTGCCTGCGTACGGATGAGGGAAGCGTCAGCCTCCATCCGGCGTTGAGCTCGTCGCTGTTCACCGGTACGTCGTCATGGTCCGTATCAAGCAGAAAAAGGGCATCAGTCATAGCTTCCGAGCCTATCAGGAACCCCACATAACCCATATCGGACCTATCGCGACACGCCAGGATTTGCATCATGGATTTCAACTGCTATAGTTTTCATTCGTTGCCGCTGAGCAACGCACCTGTCCGGGTGGCGGAATGGTAGACGCGCTAGCTTGAGGTGCTAGTGCCTATTTTATACAGGCGTGCGGGTTCAAGTCCCGCTCCGGACACCGGAATAAACCCCTTGGAGACAAGGGGTTTTCTTGTATCTGACGAAAGATTGGCGGAATACGGGCAATGCGGTTCATTCATCTTGACTCCATCGACGACGAGCGTGTGGCGGCTTATGTGAATCTCACGGAAATCCAGCTGCGCAACAGGCTGGAGCCCAGCAAGGGATTGTTCATCGCCGAATCGCCCAAAGTGATAGACCGTGCCCTGGCCGCTGGACGCGAGCCGATTTCCCTGCTGGTCGAGGAGTCGTGGATCGACGGCATGAGCGGCATGTTCGATGTCATCGAGAAACGTTGGGGCGATGGCATTCCCGTGTATGTCGCTTCGCCTGAGCAGCTCAAACGTCTAACCGGCTACCGGCTGCATCGCGGAGCCCTTGCCGCGATGAAACGCTGGTCCCTGCCCAGCGTCGAAGAGGTCTGCCGTGGCGCTCGCCGGGTCGCGGTCATGGAGAATATCGTCGACCACACGAATGTGGGCGCTCTCATGCGTTCGGCTGCGGCGCTCGACGTGGATGCGGTGCTCGTCACTCCGTCCTGTGGCGACCCGTTGTACCGGCGCGCGGCACGCGTGTCCATGGGCACGGTGTTCCAAGTGCCGTGGACGCGCATCGGAGGGGACGACAAGCATTATTGGCCGTTCACCGGCATGCGGGAACTGCATGATCTGGGGTTCACCACCGTAGCGATGGCGCTTGAGGATGATTCCATTTCTTTGGCCGAATTGGTCCGCCGTCTCAACAACGCCGAGACTGAAAGCGACCATATTGACAAGCTCGCGTTGATTTTCGGTACCGAAGGAGATGGACTGTCGCACCACACCATCTCCCGCGCCGACCTTACGGTGAAGATTCCCATGAGCCACGGCGTGGACAGTCTCAATGTCGCCGCATCAAGCGCGGTCGCCTTCTATGCGACGCGTCGAGTGGACCATCATGCGTGAGACGCGCATGAACGCATGGTGAAACGTTGCTGAAACGAACTGGAAATTTTCAAGACTCGCGCTGCAAACTCCTTGCGATTTGCTGAATTTATGCAATCATAGTGTGCGTAAGCGGTTTCGTGATGAAGCGGACCGACCGTGCGTACGGTGTCGCAAGACGCTCTCAGAGAGGAGTTCCCATGGCGAAGAACCCAAAGATTCTTTCCATCGTGCTGGCAGGCGGTGAGGGCACCCGTCTGATGCCATTGACCAGGGACAGGGCCAAGCCTGCCGTCCCATTCGGCGGCGTGTTCCGTCTGATTGATTTTCCGCTGAGCAATCTGGTGAATTCCGGCTACATGCAGACGGTCGTGCTTACCCAGTACAAGTCCCATTCGCTTGACCGCCATATCTCCACTGTATGGCGTTTCTCGCCGCTGTTGGGCAACTACGTCTCCCCTGTGCCGGCGCAGCAGCGTCTCGGCAAGCATTGGTATCTCGGCTCGGCCGACGCCATCTACCAGACCATCAACATCATTGAGGACGTGCAGCCCGACATCGTGGTGATTGTCGGCGCCGACCATGTCTATCGCATGGATTTCCAGCAGATGGTGCAGCAGCACATCGAATCCGGCGCGGAATTCACCGTTGCCGGCATCCGTCAGCCCATCAGCCAGTCCAACCAGTTCGGTGTGATCGAGGTCGATCCCGATCATCCGAATATGATCAAGAGCTTCCAGGAGAAGCCGCAGACCACCACGGGACTGCCGG
The DNA here is from genome assembly GCF_019129655.1 of Bifidobacterium sp. MSK.17.10. NCBI lineage: Bacteria > Bacillati > Actinomycetota > Actinomycetes > Bifidobacteriales > Bifidobacteriaceae > Bifidobacterium > Bifidobacterium sp. MSK.17.10. The sequence goes on from NZ_JAHOJD010000004.1 coordinate 240,298, forward strand.
ACGACCCGAATTCCATCCTGGCCTCCATGGGCAACTATGTGGCCAACACCGATGCCTTGTTCGCGGCGCTTTCGTTGGATGAGAAGGCCGAGGATACGAAGCATGATATGGGCGGCGACATCGCGCCGTATTTCGCGGCACGCAACGAGGCCGGCGTCTACGATTTCAATTCCAACGAGATTCCGGGAGCCACACCGACCGACCACGCCTACTGGCGTGACGTGGGCACGCTGAAGCAGTTCTACGATGCGCATATGGATCTGATCTCCTATGTGCCGGAGTTCAACCTGTACAACACCGAATGGCCTATCTACACGCTGTCCGGCAACCTGCCGCCGGCGAAGTTCGTGCATGCCGGCCGCGACCGCCTGGGCCATGCCACCGATTCGATCGTCTCCCCCGGCGTCATCGTTTCCGGCGGCGAGGTGCACCATTCCGTCCTGTCGCCGAACGTGCGCATCCATTCGTGGTCTCAGGTCGTCGATTCGATTCTGTTCGACGGTGTGGTCGTCAACCGTCGCGCGCGGGTCTACAAGGCGATTCTCGACAAGAACGTCGTGTTGACGGAGAATTCGACCGTTGGCATCGATACCGAGCATGATTTGGCGCGTGGCTTCACCGTCACGCCGGAAGGCATCACCGTGGTGCCGAAGGGTACCGTGGTCGACGACTGACATACGTCGTAATACGAAAGGCGCGCTTCCCCGTTCGGGAGACGCGCCTTTCGTATGTTGTTCCGTTTTTCTTACGTTTGGCGGCTGCGGTTCACTGCACGGCAACCGCAGCAACCGTCAGTATTTCGGCAGATTGTCGAAATTGAATCCGAGCGCGGCAAGCTGGTCACGGCCTTCCGGAGTGATCTTGTCCATGGTCCAACGCGGTTGCCATGTCCAATCAATACGGAATTCCTCGACGAGACCGGCGAGGGTGCTGGCACATTCGTCCTCGATCAGATCGGTCAGCGGGCAGGCCGGCGTGGTGAGCGTCATCGTGATGATGGCTCGGCCCAGTTCGTCGATTTCGATGCCGTAAACCAGACCAAGGTCGATGACGTCGATGCCGAGTTCCGGGTCGATGACCTGGTGCAGGGCTTCTTTCACGTCAGCTGCCGTGGCACGTCCGATATCGTCGACGGCTTTCAGCGGAATGTCGTCATCCTGCGGTTGGGAGCATCCGCACGCGTCGGCATGATTGCCGCAGCCGCAAGTGTCCTGCCCGTCTTTTTTGGATTCCTTGTTCACCGGCTTGCCGTCCTTGAACCCTTTGGCCAGGTTCGGATTGAGCATGACGCGACGGGCCGCGTCCTCATCGTTGCCCAAGGCCTTGGTCACGGAATCGAAGATCGACGCCTGCGGTTCGGGTACCAGGGTGTCGCTCATTGTCTCTCCAAACTGTTGATGGACGTTGCTTGTATCTGTTGAGCAAGAATAGCGCGTCGCTTGGGGTTTGTCACTAGTGTTTTTCCAAACGCCGAGTTGAAGGCTCAGGCTTTCGCGGCCAGAGCCTTGGCCACGGCGTCCTTCATGCCCTCCCAGCCGAGCAGCGCGCATTTGATGCGCATCGGATACTGGGAGACCCCTTGGAAGACGATGCCGTCCTCCAAGGATTCCTCGGCCTGTTCGTCATTCAGTCCTTTGCCGCGTGACTCCATAAGCTTATGGAAGGTTTCGGCGAGTTTCATGGCCTCGTCCACGGTTTTGCCTTCGACGAGATCGACCATGACGGACAGGCTGGCTTGGGAGATGGAGCATCCGTGGCCATCCCATACGAGCCGTTCGATGGTGTATGGCTCGGCATCGGAGACTTCGGCATGGATGGTGGCCTCGTCACCACAGGTCGGGTTGAATTGGTGCGATTCTCCCGGCGTGCAGTATTCGTGGCTGGTCTGCACCGTGGTTTCGGCGGCATGCGAGGCGTTTTCCGAAGCGAGGTCAGGTGCGAAATGCTCCTTGCCGTGCGGGTTCTTCGCGGCTTCGAGGATGACTTCCTGGTACATCTGCTCAAGGTCGCTTCCGGACATCTCAAAATCACTCATATTTCGTTACTCAACTCCAAAGAACGGACGAACTTTGCCGAGCGCCTCGATGAGGGCCTGCGCGTCTTCGACCGAATTGTAGATGCCGCTGGACGCGCGGTTGGAGGCATACACGCCGAAGTGGCGGTGCACCGGCTGCGCGCAGTGGTGTCCGACGCGGATGGCGATGCCCTGCGCGTCGATGAACTGGCCGACGTCGTGCGGATGCACGCCTTCGACTTCGAACGCGACGGTACCGATGCGCTCCTTGTTGGAGCGGGGTCCGAGGATTCGGATGCCGTCGATATCGCCCATTTTGAGCAGTTCGTCGGTGATGGTGCGTTCGTGCGCCTCGAGGTTTTCCATGCCGATGTTCATCAGCCATTCGGCGGCGACACCGGCGGCGACGACCTGTGCCACCGGCTGCGTGCCCGCTTCGAATCGTGCGGGAGGCTCCATGTACTGGGCTTCCTGGTCCATCCAGGCAAGCTCCACCATGGATCCGCCGAAATTGGCCGGAGGCAATGCCTCAAGCATTTCACGCTTGCCATAGAGGAATCCGACGCCGGTCGGGCCATACATTTTGTGGGCGCTCCATGCGGCGAAGTCGACGTCCAAAGCGTGGAAATCCACTTTGAGGTGCGGCACGGACTGGCATGCGTCGAGCACGAACACGGCACCCACCTCGTGGGCGCGGCGGATAATCGGCGCGATGTCGGTAATCGCTCCTGTGGTATTGCCCACATGCGTGACGGCAACGATCTTCGTGCGGTCGGTGATTACTTCGTCCGCGGCGTCGGAACGCACACGGCCTTCCTCGTCCAAGTCGAACCATTTGAGCGTGGCGCCGGTGCGCAGCGCAAGTTCCTGGAACGGCAGCAGCACGGAATGGTGTTCCGCCTTGGTGACGACGATCTCATCGCCCGGTTTCAACGCGAAACGCTTGGCGGCCTCTCCCCCGCGTCCAAGCGACGCGTTGCCGAATGCGGTGGCCAACAGGTTCAGTCCTGCGGTGGCGCCGGCGGTGACGACGATCTCCTCTTCGCCTTCCGCCGAATCGGCGCCAACCAGCTTGGCCACTTTGGCGCGCGCATCCTCGAACGCCATGGTGCTACGCGCGGCAAGCTCATGCGCGCCTCGGTGCACTCCGGCGTTGATGGTGCGGTAGAAGTCCGATTCCGCGTCGATCACGCACTGCGGCTTCTGCGATGTCGCGGCGGAATCGAGGTATACCAGCGGATGGCCGTGGATTTCCTGGTCGAGAATCGGAAATTGGCTGCGGATCGCTGCGAAATCGGTCATGCCAATGCGCTTTCCGAATCGGAGCCTTCCGGCAGGTATGCGTCGTAGCCGGTCTCCTCAAGCTCGTCGGCGAGTTCCGGACCGCCGGTCTTGATGAAGTGGCCGTCGGCGAACACGTGCACGATGTCCGGCTTGATGTAACGCAGGATGCGGGTGTAGTGGGTGACCATGAGGATACCGAACTGGTTGGCTTCCTTGGCACGGTTCACACCTTCGGAAACGATGCGCAGCGCGTCGACGTCGAGGCCGGAGTCGGTTTCGTCGAGGATGGCGAACTTCGGCTTGAGCAGTTCGAGCTGCAGCACTTCCGCGCGCTTCTTCTCACCGCCGGAGAAGCCTTCGTTCACGGAACGGGTGGCGAACTTCGGGTCCATCTTGAGCCGCTTCATGGCTTCGGACAGTTCCTTCGTCCACGTACGGATGGCCGGCGCCTTGCCGTCCACTTCGGTTTTGGCGGTGCGCAGGAAGTTGGTCATGGACACGCCCGGCACTTCGACCGGGTACTGCATGGCCAGGAAGATGCCCGCCTTGGCTCGCTCGTCCGGGGTCATCTTGAGGATGTCCTCGCCGTCGAGCAGCACCTGGCCGGAGTCGACGATGTACTTCGGGTGGCCGGCCAGCGTGTATGCCAGGGTGGATTTGCCGGAACCGTTGGGGCCCATGATGGCATGGGTTTCACCGGAGTTGACGGTCAGGTTCACGCCTTTGAGGATCGGCTTGATGCCGTCCTTGGTTTCGACGTGCGCGTACAGATCTTTGATTTCAAGGGTTGACATGGTTTCTCCTGACGATTATTTCTCTTCCAATACCTGTGCGATCGCGTCGCTTTCGCCGCGGGCCAGGCGCTTGTCGATGACGTTCATAAGATGCTCGGAAATCGCCGGAATGCCGATTTCCTCGACGAGCTCGCCGAAGAAGCCACGCACCACGAGCTTGCGGGCCTCGTTTTCCGAGATGCCGCGCGATTCGAGGTAGAACAGCTCTTCGTCGTCGAATCGTCCGACGGATGAGGCGTGGCCGGCACCGATGATGTTGCCGTTTTCGATTTCCAGATTCGGCTCGGAATCGGCGATGGCACCTGGGGTGAGCACCAGATTGCGGTTGAGCTCGTAGGAGTCGGTGCCTGGCGCGGTAGGCTCGATCAGCGCGTTGCCGACCCATGTGGAGTGCGCGCCCTTGCCGTCGAGCGCGCCCTTGTAGACCACGCGGCTCTTGCATTCGGGATGGTTGTGCACCACCATCGTGCGGTGTTCGATATGCTCGTCCGGGTCCACGAAGTAGATGCCGAGCATGTTGAGGTCGCCCTGCTCGCCGCCGAAGTCCTGGTCCATGCGAATGCGCACGACATCACCACCGAGGGTGACCACGGAATGGCGCAGGGACGCCTCCTCGCCCACGTGGATGCGCTGGTTGCCGACGTGTTTGGAGTCCTTGTTCCATTCCTGGATGAAGGTGGTGGAAATGTGGGAGTCCTTGCCTGTGGTGATTTCCACGCCTTCGGCGAGACGTGCGTCGCCGTCATGTTCGACGACCACGTCGGCATGGGCGCGGTCGGCTGCGATGATCGACAGGTGGAACGCGTCGAGGTCCTTGCCGGTGCCATGCATTTTGACGAGCACCGGCTGGTCGATCTCACCGTCGATGGTCAGTATTCCAGCGCGTTTGCCGGAATTCCATTCGACTGCGGACACGCGGTCGTTCGGCTTGGAGACGATGCCTGTGCCGGTGTCCCCCACCGTGCCTTCGGCATACGTGACGCCTTCGGCAAGCGGCGACCCGTCGATCATGGAAACGGTGACCTGCGTTTCATTGGATGGTTCGAACACATCGAAGAACTCCTCGATGCGCTCTATCGGCGTGTAGCGCCAGTCCTCCTGTTTGCGGTCCGGCTTGGCGAACGCTTCGATGTCGAATGAGCGTGGAGCGCGGTCCGCGGATGACGGCATGGCCGCCGGATTCGCGTACGGATCGGACGGATCCGCGACGGGGATGTTGATTTCCTGAGTTTGTGCCATGGTGATCAGCCCACCGATCCTTCCATCTGCAATTCCACCAAACGGTTCAATTCGAGCGCGTATTCCATCGGCAGCTCGCGACTGATCGGTTCGACGAAGCCGCGCACGATCATGCCCATGGCCTCGTCTTCGGACAGGCCGCGGCTCATCAGATAGAACAGCTGGTCTTCGGAGACCTTGGAAACGGTGGCCTCATGCGCCATGGAGACGTTGTCCTCACGCACATCCACATGCGGGTACGTGTCGGAACGGCTGAATTCGTCGACGAGCAAAGCGTCGCAGACCGTCGAATTGGAGGACCCTTCCGCGCCCTTGACGATTTTGACGAGGCCACGGTATGCGGAACGTCCGCCGCCACGGGAAATCGACTTCGCCACGATGGTGGAGCTGGTATGCGGGGCGAGGTGAATCATCTTCGCGCCCGTGTCCTGGTACTGTCCCTTACCAGCGAAGCCCAACGACATGGTGCTGGCCTTCGCATACGGCTCGGCGAGGATGCATGCCGGATACTTCATGGTGGCTTTCGAGCCGATGTTGCCGTCCACCCATTCCATGGTGCCGCCCTCACGCACGTAGGCGCGCTGCGTCACCAGGTTGTACACGTTGTTCGACCAGTTCTGCACGGTGGTGTAACGCACACGGGCGTGCGGCTCGACGAAGATCTCCACCACGCCGGAATGCAGCGAGTCGGTGGAGTAGATCGGCGCGGTGCAGCCTTCCACGTAATGCACGTAGGAACCTTCATCAGCGATGATCAGCGTGCGTTCGAACTGTCCCATGTTCGGCGTGTTGATGCGGAAGTATGCCTGCAGCGGAATGTCCACGTGCACGCCCTTCGGCACGTATACGAACGAGCCGCCCGACCATGCGGCGGTGTTCAATGCCGAGAATTTGTTGTCGTTGCTCGGAATGCATTTGCCGAAATACTTCTTGACGAGTTCCGGGTACTTTTGCACGGCGGTGTCGGTGTCGACGAAGATGACGCCCTGCTCTTCGAGATCCTTCTGGATTGAATTGTAGATGACCTCGGACTCGTACTGCGCGGCGACGCCGGAGACGAGTCTGCTTTTCTCCGCTTCCGGAATGCCGAGCTTGTCGTACGTGGAGCGGATTTCGTCGGGCAGTTCCTCCCAAGTGGTGGCCTGCTTGTCGATCGGCTTGACGTAGTACTTGAAATCGTCGGCGTCGAAGTCCTTCAAATCGACGCCCCACTGCGGCATTGGACGGTTGATGAAATCGCGATACCCTTCCAATCGCTTTTCCAGCATCCATTCCGGCTCGTGTTTGTCGGCGGAGATGGCACGCACGACGTTCTCGTCGATGCCTTTCTTCGCTGCCTCGCCGGCGAAGTCCGTATCGTGCCAACCGTAGTTGTAGTCACCGAATTGCTCGATGATCTCGTCATCCTGCTTGATCTTGTCTTCGTTCACGCGCGTGCGATCAGCCACATACTGGCTCATCTCCACGTCGGCCGCGGCGTTGGACGCTTGGTTCTCTGCCACCGTACGCTGCCTCCATTCACTCATTGATACCTATGACAACCTAACAGAACACACAGCGAAACACTAGACCTTATTCGAAATTCGACAGTATTCGCCCGTGATTTGCCCTACAAAAAAGCGGAAGACCATGCAGATTCGGTCTTCCGCTTTGCGATGAATCGAGCTTATGCGCTCAAATCGTCTCAGCGCGCCTGCTGGTGGTCCAGAGCGGCCTTGACCAGACCCGCGAACAGCGGATGCGGCTTGGTCGGACGGGACTTGAATTCCGGATGGGCCTGGGTGGCCACGTAGAACGGATGCACCTCGCGCGGCAGTTCGACGAATTCGGTGAGTTCACCGTCAGGGCTCTGGCCGGAGATGACCAGACCGCCTTCGCGCAGACGATCCTTGTATGCCACGTTCACCTCGTAACGGTGGCGGTGGCGTTCGGTGACATGCGTGGTGCCGTACAGCTCGGCGACAATGGAGCCTTCCTCCAGTTCCGCCGGGTAGGAGCCCAGACGCATGGTGTGACCCATGTCGCCCTTGCCGGCGACGATGTCCTTCTGCTCTTCCATGGTGGCGATGACCGGGTTGGCGCAATCCGGATCGAATTCGGAGGAGTTCGCGTCGGTGATGCCGAGGACATCGCGTGCGTATTCGATGACCATGGACTGCAGACCGAGGCACAGGCCGAGGGCCGGCAGCTTGTGCTCGCGGGCGTAACGCAGGGCGCCGATCTTGCCGTCGATGCCACGGATGCCGAAGCCGCCCGGAATCACGATGCCGTCGACCTGGTCGAGGGCCGCCGCGGCGCCTTCTTCGGTGGCACACTTGTCGGCGGCCACCCACTTGACGTTGACCTTGGCCCAGTTGGCGAAGCCGCCGGCCTTGATGGCCTCGGTGACGGACAGGTAGGCGTCCGGCAGGTCAATGTACTTGCCGACGATGGCCACGTTGACCTCGTGCTTCGGATGGTGCACGCGTTCGAGCAGGTCCTCCCACTCGTCCCAGTCGACGTCATGGAACGGCAGGCCGAGTTCACGCACCACGTAGGCGTCGAGGCCTTCGTCGAACAGGGTCTTCGGCACGTCGTAGATGCTCGGAGCGTCCACGCAGTTGACGACGCCTTCGGAGTCCACGTCGCACATCAGGGAGATCTTGTCCTTGATGGACTGGTTGAGCGGCCGGTCGGAACGCAGCACGAGCGCGTCCGGGGAGATGCCGAGCTGGCGCAGCATCATGACGGAATGCTGGGTCGGCTTGGTCTTGAGCTCATGCGCGGCGGCGATGTACGGCACCAGGGAGACGTGCACGAACATGCAGTTTTCGGCGCCCAGGTCGCGGCGTACTTCACGAGCGGCCTCCAGGAACGGCTGGGATTCAATGTCGCCGACGGTGCCGCCGATTTCGGTGATGATCACGTCGACGTCATCGGACGCCTGCGCGCGCATACGGGACTTGATTTCGTTGGTGATGTGAGGGATGACCTGCACGCACTGGCCGAGGTATTCGCCGGCGCGTTCCTTGCGCAGCACCTCCTGATAGATCTGGCCGGTGGTGACGTTGGCCTTCTGGCTCAGGTACACGTCGAGGAAACGCTCGTAGTGGCCGATGTCGAGATCGGTTTCCGCGCCATCTTCGGTGACATAGACCTCACCGTGCTGGAAAGGATTCATCGTGCCCGGATCCACGTTGATGTACGGATCGAGCTTCTGCTGCAAAACCTTGATGCCGCGGCTACGGAGCAGGCGTCCAAGGGAGGAGGCGGTCAGGCCTTTGCCAAGGGAGGACACTACGCCGCCGGTGACGAAAATATGCTTGGTGACGTGTTCTTGAGAATTGCCATGTTGTCTTCTAACCATGGAACTTCAGTCTATCAGCGGCGCAAGACGCGGCGTGTTCCATCGTGATACGAAAAGGCGGGACCGCATTGCTCCGCGGTCCCGCCTTTCGGAAATTCAGGAAATACAGTCAGACGATTGCGATTTTATCGGTCGCCGGCCTCCTTCCTGCGGAGGACGATCAACACGCCCGCCGCAACGGCGAGCACCATGACGGCCAAGGCGATTCCGGCGACGTTGGAGCCTGTTGCCGGGCTCTGCGCCGCGTTTTTCTCCGCGTCTTCCTTTGTATTGTCGGCCTTGCCGTTGATCTTGCCATTGGCATTGCCATTGTTCTTATCGGCGGCCGGGGTGACGGCCTGCTTCTGGACGTGCACCGTGCGGGTGAAGGTCGTGGTCTTGCCACGGGAGTTGGTCACGGAGTAGACCAGCTTGTAGTCACCGACCTTATTGGCGTCCACGGTGCCCTCGACCTTGATCTTGTCGGTCAGATCGCCGTCGATGTCGTCGGTGGCGGAGACGCCCGCCATCGGATCGAACTTGGAACCGACGGTGATGGTCGTCGACTCGTTCACACCGCTAATCACGGGAACGACGTCGTCGGCGGAGGCGACCTTGAGCACGGTGGCGGACAGTGCGCCAGCGGTGTATGCGGAGCCCTTGCGGACGGTGACGCTCTTGACATCATCGTCGCCGTACACGGTGCCGTTTGCGGCGAGCACCTCGTACTTGCCGGCCTCGACGCCATCGATGGCGACGGCATCGTTGTTGGCGTTGAAGATCACCACGTAGGTGCCGCTGGAGTCCTTCGCCTGATAGGCCACGACACCGTTGGCGGACTTGAGCATGGTCACGCTGGCGTTGATGTCGTTGTAGCTGGTCTGGCGGAGGGCAGCGATCCTGTTGCGCAGCTTGATCAGGCCCCTGACGTAGTCGACGGAGCCGGAGTACTGCGTGGTGCGATCCCAGTCGATGGCGTTCACCTCGTCACCGGCGTTATAGCTGTTGTCGTTGCCGCCCTTGGTGCGCAGGAACTCCTGGCCCAGCTGGATGGCCGGGATGCCTTCGGACAGGTAGACCACGGAATCGGCGAGCTTGGCGCGCGCCTCGGTGGTGGCCTCGTCATCCGTGGGCACGGACTTCCTGAGCTTGTCGTACAGGGTCATGTTGTCGTGGATCTCGGCGTAGTTCACCACCTGACCGGCATCCGCGTAGTGGTCCTGCGCATTGCCGTTCCAGCAGGTGGTGATGGCGTCGGCGTCGTACTGGCAGCCGAGCACGTTGTGGGCGATGAGGCTTTCCTGATCGGCCTTGCCGGAGACGAAACCGGTGTCGGTGTCGGAGAACACGGAACCCTTGAGGCCGTCGCGGATCGAGTCGTTGAAGAACGCGATGCCGTTGTTGGTGCCGTCCGAAGCGACCTGGTAGGCGTTTGGCTGGATGGTCATCTCGCTCTTGTCCATCGTGGAGTTCATGTCCCAGCCTTCGCCGAGCACGATGATGGACGGATCGATCTTGTCGAGGGCAGCACGAACCTCCTGCATCGTCTTGGTGTCGATCAGACCCATGAGGTCGAATCGGAAGCCGTCGATGTTGTAGTTCTTCGCCCAGTAGGTCACCGAGTCGACGATGTACTTGCGCATCATCGCACGTTCGGAGGCGGTGTCGTTGCCGCAACCGGAGTCGTTGACGAGCGAACCGTTGTCGTCATAGCGGAAGTAGTAGCCCGGGACCGTCTTGTTGAACGAATGGTTCGCGGCATTGTGGACGTGGTTGTACACCACATCCATGATGACGCGGATGTTGTTCTTGTGCAGGCCCTTGACCATCTGCTTCATTTCGGTGACGCGGGAGCTCGGGTTGCTCGGATCGGAGGAGTACGAGCCTTCCGGCACGTTGTAGTTCTCCGGGTCGTAGCCCCAGTTCTGCGCGCCATCGGCGTTGTAGCTCAGGTCGCCGGTCTCGTTGACGGAACCGTAGTCGTACATCGGCATGATCTGCACGTGGGTGACGCCCAGCGACTTGAGATAGTCGAGGCCGGAGGTCGCGCCCTTGGCGGTCTTCGTGCCGGATTCGACCACGCCCAGGTACTTGCCCTGCTTGTCGGCGGAGATGCCGGAGGCCGGGTTGATGGAGAAGTCGCGGATGTTCATCTCGGCGATGGAGGCGTCGGTGGTCTTGCCGAAGGCCGGCATGCGCTTGCCCGCCTTGCCCATGGCCTTCTTGGAGAGCACTACGGAGCGCTCGCCGTTGGCGACGGCCGCGGTGGCGTACGGATCGGCGGAGGTGTTCACCGTGCCGTCGGCGAAGGTGAGCCTGTAGGAGTACGCGGTACCGGAGGCAAGCTTCTTCACCGTGGCGCTCCACACGCCCTTGCTTTCGCTTGTCATGTCGATGGTCTGATCGATCTCGGCATTCGGGTCGGCGGACTTGTAGGTGATGAGCTCGACCTTGGCGGCGGTCGGCGCCCACACCTTGAAGCCGGTCTGCTTCTTGGTGAAGGTCGCGCCCAGATCCTCGCCGCTGTAGGCGTACTTCTTGTCGAAGGCGTCGGTGCGGACCACCGAACCGGCGATGGCGTTCTGGGAGCCGAAGCCCTTGATCTCGACGGTGTACTTGCCGCGAACGTCCAGATCCTTGTCGGCGGTGATGATCACCTTGGTGCCGTCGGCCTTGAGACTCTTGACATCGACGGCTTTGCCGTCGGCGTCCGTGACGGTGACCTTGCCTTTCAGGTCATCCGTGGAGACCTTCTTGGAAAGCTTGGCGGACAGCTGGTTGGTGCCGGAGATCTCGGCGGACTTCATGGTCGCGCCGAGGGACGGGCGGGAGGTATACACCGTGGCGTCGCCGCCGAGCAGCCACACTTCGGCAGAGGCGTTGCCGTCGGCGTCGAACACGAGCGCGTTGGACGGGATCCTGTGATCGGCGTCGTCCGGGTCCTTGGCCTTCCACGCGTCCTTACCGTAACGGCGCAGCATGCCGATATCGGAAGCGCCGTCGTTGTTGTAGTAGGTGTAGTTGGTGAAGGAGTACTCCGCGATCTCGCCCCAATCGTCATGGGTGGTGAAGGTAGCGGCACCGCCGTTCCAATTGGATGCCCAGGTCCAGATATCCCACTGCGGCACAGTGGTGCTGGTGTCCTCGGCGTTGTAGTACAGGCCGTCGTCTCGGTTGTAGTGCACCTTCACCTTGACGGTGTTGGCCTTGCAGGCGTAATCGGCCGGTGCCGAATCAAGCGTCTCGACAGTGGTCGCCTCGCCCTGGTCCGGGTACTTGGTGCCGTCGATCCACACCTCGGCGGTGCCGTCGGCGCTCACGGTGGCGCTACGGTCGGCGCCGTACTTGTTCCAATCGCTGGTGGTGACGAGGAAGCCGAACTTGTCGTACTTGCCGTCGAAATTGAGCACGGCGACCTTGCCCCAGCAGTCAGTGCCGGTGAAGGCGTGATGCTTGGCGTCCATGTTGCCGCCGTTCACATCGGTGCCCCACACGTACACGCCGCGGTTGTCCGAAGCGCTGGATGGCTTGTAGTGCACGACGAGACGGGTCTTGGCGCCGATGGATTCGGGGTTGCCGACGGTTGCGGCCTGCTCGCTCACGCCAACGTGGGTGATGCCGACGTTGGCATGGTAGTTGCCGCCGTCCTTCGGGTTCTCCCAACCATCGGTGTCCTTGTCGTGGAACACGAAGTCGATCGCCTTGCCCTTGGTGTTGATGGTGGCGGTGTAGTAACCCTGCGCGTCGAGGGTCATGTCGGCTTCCGGCTGCTCCCAATCGTTGCCGAGGCCGTAATGGACCTTCGGGGTCTTCCACTCAGAGTTGGCGGGCTTGTAGTAGATGGTGACGCTTCTGTCGTCGGGCAGGGCGTCATCCTCCTCCTGGCTCACGTCGGGATCGGACGGATCGGTGGCGGCGGAGGCTGCGGGGTGCGAGGCCTTGGTAGCACCGGCATACAGGGCGATGGCGGAGTGCGCCGGCACCGTGGTCTCGACCTTGCCACCCTTGACGGTCACGGTCTTGGAGCAGTCCATGGTGGCGTACACGTTGCAGTATTCGCCGTCGGCGAGGGATGTCGTGTAGGAGGCGTCCTTGTCCTTCTTGCCGTTGTTGATGGCGATGAAGCCCTTGGCTCCGCGGGAGAAGGCGATGTTGTCGCCGCCGTCATCCTGCCAATCGGCGACCTTGGTGCCGTTGACATAGTTGCGGAAGGCGATCATGCCGCGGGTGGAGGTCCAGCGCTGCTCGCAGTTCCAATCGGAATCGTTGGTGGAGCATGCCTTGTCCATATCCACGTCGGGCACGGAGGTCGCGGTCGCTCCGGGTGCACCGTTGTCGTTGACGTCCCACTTGTAGTCGGAGAGCAGGCGCGGGGTGCCGTAGTCGTAGGCCAGCATGAACGCGTTGGCCAGCTGGTACTTGGCGCCGTCCTTGTAGGTCAGCGCACCCTCGTTGCGGGCGGTGTCCCAGTTGGTGACGAACACGTTGGCGTCATCGGAGGAGAGATCCTTGCTCAGGCGATCGCTCAGCCCCTTGAGGTTGGCGATCTTGTCCTTGAAGGTCTGGTTCATCTCGGATTTGAAGCCGAATTCGGTCACGGTGCCGTTCTGCACGTAATTGCTCGGCTGGATGCCCGCGGCCTCGGAGGCGTTGCCGATGACCTCCTGAATCCAGTAGATGTCGTTGGCGTTCTTGCCGATTTTCTTGGCGAACTTCTCCTTGATGGCCTTCACGCTGTCAGTGTGGATGTGCTTGACGGCATCCATGCGGAAGCCGCGCACGCCGGCGTTCCACAGCGAGGCTAGGTAGTCGGACTGGATGTCCTGCACCTTCTCGCTTTCGGAGTTGAAATCCCACATGGAGCTCAGGCGGCATTCCTGAACTTCCTTCTGATTGGTGTAGTCGGAGATGTTCTTGGTGCAGCTGTGGAAGTCGGCGGCGGTGATGCCGTCCGGGTACTGCTTGGTGGCGAAGCCCGGGTAGCTGCCGGTGGAGCCGTTGTATTCGCTGCCGGCCACGCCCTTCTGGTCTCCGGCGGCCACGTCGGCGCCGGTGGTCTGGTTGAGCACCACGTCGGCGATGATGCCCACGCCTGCCGCGGAGCACTGCTGAACCATGTTCTTGAATTCGGCTTCCGTGCCCAGCTTGGAGTCGAGCTTGTAGCTCACAGGCTGGTAGCTGGTCCACCACTGCGTGCCTTGGATGGATTCCTGCGGAGGCGAGACCTCCACATAGGCCACACCTTCCGGACCATAGGTGTTGGTGCATTCCTTGGCGATCGTGTTCCACGTCTGCTGGAACGCAATCACCTGGACATCTTTCTGTTGATTGGCCTGCGTTTTGGATTGCGCCTGGGCCACGATCGGTGCCGCGACCAACGAAGCGCACGCCATGGCCGCGGTGACGCCCATCGCCACCACACGGCCTAATGGACGGTTCGTCTGAACGACCATCGTTCTCCGTTCTCATCTGTGAGGCCGGTTCAAGCGCCCATGGCAGGCGCCGCGACCGGCAACGTATGCGCCATGGACATCCGCATCCACGCGGATGATTCAGAATCCACTCGACGATGAATATGCATACGTTTACACTCTGAATCAGAGTTAATTGTATGTCAATGGCTGCGCGTGGCAATGAAACAGCGTGACCCTCTGCTGCACATGCACTTCATATATGCCGAAGTGCAACCTGTTGCTGCAATCAAAATTTTTTTCTGCAAGTCAAGCAGAAAACATTCAGAAATAGCTGCAAAAAACAGCAAACGATTGCAATCATTGTCTCACGGTATACGGTGTCGCGGTGATATGGAAGGCCACTGCACTACCGGCAGGAACCGTCAGTGTGGCATCCCCGTCGAAACGCACATGCACGCTGCCGGAACAGTCGGCGGAAGCGTAGACATCGCAATACTCCCCTGCCGGCAAAGCCGTGTGGTACGTCACAGTACGTGTGCGCACGGAATTGTTGATGGCGATGAAGGCACGTCCCCCTCGACCGAAGGCGATCATGTTGTCGCCGTCATCCTGCCAATCGGAGAGCGGCGCGTCGCCTGCGACATTATGCCAGCCGACCATACCGTGCACGTCAGGCCAGCGTTCGGTGCAGCTCCAGCCGGAGTCTTTGGAGCAGTCAATATCGGGCACGCTGGTCGCAGTGGCGCCTGAAGCTCCCGAGTCGGTGTCATGGAATTCGTATCCGGAGAACACGTTGGGGGCGCCATACGGGTAGGCCAGCATGAACGCGTTCGCTAGCCGGTAGGCGTCGCCGTCCTTGTAGGTGAGCGTCATGTTGTTGCGTTCGGTATCCCAATTCGTCACGAATACGCTGGCCTTGCCACTGTCGGTGATGTTCTGCGGAATGTCTTTGATCGACAGGCTTCCGCCTGCCAGCGAGTTGGAGAACAGGGACTTAAGCCGATATGCGTACTGGAATTCGTTCACCTGGCCGGTTTTGAGATAGTTCCTCGGTTGGATTTCGGCGGCTTCCGCATTGTCGCCAATCACTTCCTGCGTCCACCAGATGTCGTTCATGGAACGTCCGGATTTCTTCGCAACGAGTTTCTTGATGGCCAGCACGTCTTCCGGAGGCATGTGTTTGACGGCATCCACGCGGAATCCGGCGACGCCGTAGTCGAGAAGCTTCACAAAATAGTCAGACAGCACGTCGCGCACGTGCGGGCTTGATGTATCAAGGTCCTGCAAACCCGATACCTGGCAGTTCCACACGCTTTCGGCGTCGCGGTACGTCCAGATAGAACAGGGGGCATGGAAGTCCGATGGCGTGTATCCGGCTTCAGGGAAATAGCCTTTATTGTCGTAGGGGCTTCCGGCGGTGCCGGTCCCTTGTGTTTTGTCGACGCCGGTGGTGTGGTTGATGACCGTATCCGCGATCACGTCGCTGCGGTATCGCGCGGGATTGAAACGTTCCCCGCCGCCTTCACGTGTCGGCACGTGAAGCGTGGCGACTGAGACACCGACCGATACCGCGACGCATACGACCGCCGTAATGACACGTGTGATTCTTCTTGCGATTGCGCCCATAGTCATCGACCTCTTCGTCACTTCGCCATGCTCCCGGTTTGCATACGTTTGCAATATCACTGTATACCAATCCGGGGAGACCGGGATATGCGTCGTCCTCATTGGCACGAAAAAGCCGGATGCCTTAAAGACAGGCATCCGGCTGAATCCATGACGGAATGTCGATGTCAGCGTTCTTCCAACAAGTGCGCAACCGCTTCGATTGCCAGCTTGTAGCCATAGAATCCCATGCCGGTGATGGTACCGGTGGCCACCGGAGAGATCACGGAACGCTTGCGGAACTCGTCGCGTGCGGACGGGTTGGAGATATGCACCTCCATAAGCGGCAGTCCCTCGTCGATCACCATGTGCGCGGCGTCCGCCAAACCATAGGAGTAATGCGTGAAAGCCGCCGGATTCATCACGATCGGCGTTTTCTCGTCCGCGGCCTGATGCATCCAATGAATCATCTCGGCCTCGTCGTCGCTTTGACGCACCTCCACGTCAAGCCCCAGTTCATGACCCCATTCGGTGCACAGTTTGCGCAGGGTCTCAAGATCCTGCTTGCCGTATACGTCAGGCTGGCGCACTCCGAGACGGCCGAGGTTCGGTCCGTTGACAACCACTACTTTGGTCATATTGCTTCCTTTTGTGTTCGTTCTTGCGATTGCGTCCTACCGCTGGATGCGTCGGAACGCCTCCTCGACGGCGTCCGCCGGCGGATCCTCGAGGTGGATGGGATGGCCGAGCGAGCCGAGTATGACGAAACGCAGTTTGTTGCCGCGGGCCTTCTTGTCTCGGTGCATGAGCGCCAGCACATCATCCCAGCTGCCATTGTTCCATGATGTCGGCAGGCCGAGCGAGCCGAGCAGCGAACGATGGTAGTCGACCAGATCCTGGTCGATGTAGCCGAGCAGATGGGACAGTTCGGCCGCATAGACGCAACCGACCGCAACGGCGTTGCCGTGCCTCCAGCGGAAGTGTTCGAGTTTTTCGATGGCATGGCCAAGCGTATGTCCGTAGTTGAGGAATTCACGCAATCCGGCTTCTTTGAGGTCGGCGGACACATGGTACGCCTTCACCGTCACGGTACGTTCGATGAGTTCGGCGACCACATCCTTCAGATCGGAGTCAAGGAACGTCGAACCGTCGAACGAGCGCAGCTCGTCGGCATGGTCTTCAAGCATGCGCAGAATCTCCGGATCCATGATGAAACCGGATTTCGCCACTTCGCCCAGACCTTCGATGAAGATGTCGTTCGGCAACGAGGCAAGTGCTCCCATGTCGGCGAGCACGCCGGCCGGCGTATAGAACGAGCCGACGAGGTTCTTGCCTTGTGGAGTGTTGATGCCGGTTTTGCCGCCGGTGGAGGCGTCGACCATGGCCAGCAGCGAGGTCGGGCAGTTGACGTAGCGGATGCCACGCATCCATGTGGCGGCCACGAAACCGGCCAGATCGGTGGCTGCGCCACCGCCGAGACCGACAATCGCATCAGAACGGGTGAAGCCTTCCTCCCCCAGACGCTGCCAGATGCCGTTGGCCACTTCGATGGTCTTGCCGGCTTCAGCATCGGGAATGACGATGTCGTGCACGTCATAACCGGACTGGCGCAACAGCGTGCGCGCGCGGTCGGAATGCCGTTGCACCGCCTGGGTGTGAATCAATGCCACTTTGGCAGGCTTGTCCCCCAGCACCTGCGCAAGCTGGCTCATCACACCTTCGCCTATGCACACATCGTATGGTTCGATGGTGGATCCGGTGACGTGGACGATACGTTGATCGATCATTTCCATCAGCTTTCTCGCGGCCACTTGCGGGGTTTGTCCGTGGGTGCGCACCTGCACATTGGCCACGCGTCTGAACACCGGGTCGCGTTCCTTGTACAACTTCTTCCAACGCTCGTTGGCGTCGCCGTTGAGCATCGGACGGCCGCCGCCGCGGTTGGCGCGTTCCATGGCTTCCTTCGGATCGGCCATCAAATACACGACCTTGCCGCCGTCGGCGATGTATTCGGCGAGCCCCTGCTGGATGGACGGGGTCATTGGAGCGCCCCCGCCCAAGGAGAAGATGCCGTCGAAATCCTCCAGCATGTCAAGCACAACGTCGCTTTCCAGCTTACGGAACTCCGGTTCGCCGTACCTTTCGAAATATTCGGGAATCTTCATTCCCGCATCATGTTCGATCTCGTTGTCGGCGTCGGCGAACGGCAGTTGCATCATCTGCGCCGCTTCCTTGCCGACGCGGGTCTTGCCCGCGCCCATCATGCCGATGATGACGGCGACGGGTCTACGCATTCCAGCCATCGAATCGGTCACCTCATGTGCTCCGGCCAGGACGCCACATAGGATTCGGCGTTGCGCTTGGTTTCGGCCACGCTGTCGCCGCCGAACTTCTCCAGCACGTATTGAGCGATGGTGAGGCGCACCATCGCCTCGGCCACGACGGCCGCCGCGGGAACGGCGGTGTTGTCGGAACGCTGGTTGATGGCCTGGGCCGCCTCGCCGGTGGTGACGTCGACGGTGCGAAGCGCCTTTGGAATGGATGGAATCGGCTTCATCGCGGCACGCACCACAATCGGCTGGCCGTTGGACATGCCGCCTTCGATTCCGCCCGCACGATTGCTCAGACGTGTGATGCGGCCATCGTCGCCAACCACCATTTCGTCGTGCGCCTGGGAGCCGGGACGCATCGCCTCAAGGAAACCGTCCCCGATCTCCACGCCCTTGATGGCCTGGACGCCCATGACGGCACTGGCCAATGCCGCGTCCAGCCTGCGGTCCGATTCAACGTACGTGCCGATTCCAGCCGGAACGCCGTATACCACGACCTCGATCACGCCGCCTAAGGTATCGGCGTTCTCCTTGGCCTCGTCGATGCGTGCGATCATCTGCTGTTCGGCCGTCTTATCCAATGTGCGCACCGGCGAAGCGTCCAATGCTTCGAGGTCCTCAGGCTTCGGCAGCACCGCATTCTGCGGGTCGGTGATGCCAGCACCACCGATTGACAGCACATGGGAGACGGTACGTATGCCCAACGTCTGTTCAAGGAACTGCTTGGCGACCTCACCTAAGGCCACACGCGACGCGGTCTCACGTGCGCTGGAACGTTCCAGCACTGGACGGGCGTCGTCGAAACCGTACTTGCGCATGCCAGTCAGATCGGCATGCCCCGGACGGGGACGGGATAGCGGCGCGTTGCGGCCTTCGCGCGGAATGTCATGGTCAAGCGGATCGGCGCTCATCACCTCGGTCCATTTCGGCCATTCGGTATTGGCGATCTCGATGGCGACGGGAGAGCCGATGGTCTCGCCGAAACGCACACCGGTGAGCATGCGGACCTTGTCCTGTTCGAATTTCATGCGCGCACCACGGCCATATCCGAGACGTCGGCGTGCCAATGCGCCGACGATATCCTCAGTAGTGACGTGGATGCCCGCAGGCAGCCCCTCGATCATGGCGACAAGCGCTTCGCCGTGCGATTCACCTGCTGTCTGCCAGCGCAACATGCCAACACTCCTTTTCTGCCAAATACGATTCGTGGACTATCTTAACGGTATGTGGTACATGATTTGCCTGCCGAGTCTGCTCTGTGGAATGGCCGTCAGCGTTGAGGATATCCGGGCACGACGCATTCCACGCATGTGGATCGCCGTAGGGTGTTTGGCGCAGGTCATTGTGGACATCACGTATGCGTTGTCCGTTAATTCACTGTTTCTGGCATTGCAGGCTCTGTTGTTCGCCGCGTTATCCGCCGTGCTGCAATGTGCGCTTGCGCTCATCAAGCCAGGGGCTTTGGGATTCGGCGACGTCACCACGACGTTGCTTATCGGCTTGGCCGTAGGCATGTTCGGCCTGTTTCCAGTGGTGTTCTGGTGGTTTGCGATTAGTGTGCTGGGGCTGCTGTGGCTTGCGATTTGGACACGGTTCGACCCGCAGAAGCATACGCGATTCGCCGGTAAGACGCCGTTCGCCCCGACCATTGTCGTGGCCGGGGCGATAAGCATCGCGATGCACGCGTTGTGTTAATGCGTGATACCGTCAGTTGGCATTCGCGTTGTTGCTTTTGTATTCGTCGCGAATCTTCCAGAATTCGTCTTCGGTTTCCACGAACTTCGTCTCGCCGGTCTTGAGGTTGGTGGTGACGAAGTACAGCCATTTGCCTTCCGGAGGATTCATCGCGGCTTGGATAGCGGAATCGCCGGGATTGCTGATCGGCGTCGGAGGAAGTCCTTTGTTCACGCGAGTGTTGTACGGGTTGCTTCCATCCTCAAGCTGCTCGTCTGTCAGCTTGCTGCCTGTGGTGTTGAACCCGTAGGCAACGGTGCTGTCCATGCCCAACGGCATGTCCTGGTCGATTCTGTTCAGGATGACCCTCGCCACCTTACCGTAATCGTCAGGATTGCATGCCTCGGATTCGGCGATGGACGCGATGTTCATGATACGTTCGCGTTCGCTTCCATCTGGCACGCCCAATGTGTCCAGTTTGCTGACGCGTGCCGTGACCATTTCCTTGAGGATGTCCTTGGCGGACTTGTCCTGGACGCTGTAGGATCCGGGCTCAAGCCATCCTTCGAATTTGCCACCCGCTTCATCTGGCAGAATGCCCGCGCCGCCACCGTCGATGACCGCTTGGAATTCGGACACGTCCTTGCCTGACATCTTGGCCGCGTTGGCGATGACATCGGACACCCGTTCGCCGGCCTTGACTTCGGCGAAACCGCCGGCCTTGCTTTGGTCGGACAGGATCTTGACGACATCGGCCGCCTTCATATGCGTCTTCAACGCGTACGAACCCGGGTAAAGCGTCGCGCCGGCGGCCGCGACTGCGGAGGTGAACGCCGATTCGGATTTGACGATGTCCGCCTTGACCAGATTTCGTGCGATTTCGGCTGCGCCTTGTCCGGTTTCCACGGTGAACGTCGTGTCTTTGTCTCCCGAACCGGTGTAATCCTCAATCTGGATTTGCGAGCCGTTGGCGTTCATCTGCCTGAGATGTTTAACCATGCGCACGCCGAAAAAGCCGCCGACGACGACAAGAATGACAACGACGGCAGCCGCGATGATTGTGACATAGCGACGACGACGTTGTTGCTCACGTCGTTTACGCATGTCGCGTCGCGATTTCGGCGGTTGCGGCGGCAACGCGGCATCGAATGACGAGCCCGCTGACGTATCATCGACCCACTGCGCGTTATCGGAGAAAAAATCGTTCAGATTATCGGTCAAAGGTCTCTCTCCCCTTACTCTCTGCTTCGGTCGAGCGCCGTCTGCAAAATCACCACCGCAGATTGCTGGTCGACCATCGGACGGTGCTTGCGTCCGCCGATGCGCGCATCGAACAACTGATGATGTGCGGTCACTGTCGTCAGACGCTCATCCACCAATTCAATGGTGGGAACCCGCGTCACCGAATATGATTCATCCTCCACGGCCGCATGCAGTCGTTTTTCAAGATTGACGGACCAGCGTCTCGCTTTTTTGGCGCTTTTCCCCTCTTCGCCGTTCAGCAGCAACGGCAGGCCAATCACCACATGGTCCACCGACTCGTCCCCAATGACGTCGATGACTTCATCCAACGCGCGGAAAGAATCCCCATACACTTGAATATTGCCTATGGGATGTGCGAGGGTGAGCTCGGGATCGGACAACGCAAGTCCGACCCGAGCATCACCCAGATCGATACCAAGCCAAACCATGCTTGGAGAATCAGCCCTTCAGAGCCTGGCCGGCCAATGCCTCAAGTGCCTTGTCGATCTTGGTGGCGTCCGCGCCGCCACCCTGTGCGAAGTCCGGCTTGCCGCCGCCACCACCGCCAAGAACCTTGGAAGCGCCACGGACCAGATCACCAGCCTTGATGCCTTGCTTGCGTGCCGCTTCGTTGGTTGCCACGGCGACCATGGGCTTGCCGTCCTCGTTCATGCCGGCAAGAGCCACCACGACCGGAGCATCTTCGCCGAGCTGGCCGCGCACGTCGAGCACGGTCTTGCGCAGCGCGTCGAAGGAGCCGAAATGTCCAACGTTCTTCTTGGCGACCTTGACCGGAGCCGAGGAAGCTTTGGCCTCAGCCACCAGCGTCGGCACAGAGGCCGCAAGCTGGGACTCGTACATTGCGGCAAGACGACGGTCGGATTCCTTGAGCTTGGCAAGCAGCATGTTCACACGCTCGGCGAGTTCGTCGGGACGGGCGTTGACCATGTCGGAAAGCTGGGAAACCAGCGCGTGCTCGCGGGCGTTGAACTCATACGCGCCCTGGCCGACGACCGCGTCCACGCGGCGCACGCCGGAACCGATAGACGCCTCGGACATGATGTTGATGGCGCCGATCTTGCCGACGTGGTCGATATGGGTGCCACCGCAGAGCTCGCGGCTCCAGCCGTCCTCGCCGATGGACACCACACGCACGATGTCGCCGTACTTCTCGCCGAACAGATGCATGGCGCCAAGAGCGATGGCGTCATCGAACTTCATTTCCTGAGTGGTGACGGCAAGGTTCTCACGAAGCTTCTCGTTGACGCGGGCTTCGACGGCGTTCATGGCGTCCTTGCTGGGGGCGCTGGACCATTGGAAATCGAAGCGCAGACGGTTCGGAGCGTCTTCGGAGCCACGCTGGGTGGCCTGCGGACCAAGTTCCTCACGCAGCGCCTTGTGCACCATGTGGGTGGCGGTGTGGGAACGTGCAATGGCTCCACGGCGCTCGAGATCGATGTTCGCGTTGACTTCGGCGCCCACAACCAGCGTGCCTTCGGTCAGACGGCACTGGTGGACGATAAGGTCCTTGATCGGCTTCTGCACGTCGTCGACCTCAAGCACCGCGCCATCGTCGGACAGAATCTCGCCCTGATCGGCGAGCTGGCCTCCGGCCTGCGCGTAGAACGGCGTGCGGTCGAGGATGACCTCGATGTTGGCCGGGCCGGTGACGGCGGGAACGGAACCCTTGCCCTCCTGCATGATGCCCAGAACCTTGGCACGTGCGGACATGTCGGTGTAGCCAAGGAAGTCGATCGGCTGGAGCAGGGTCTTCTTGAAGTCGTCATAGACGGACAAATCCACGTTGTGGCGCTTCTTCAGCGCGTCCGCACGGGCACGGCTCTTCTGTTCGGCCATCAGCTCGCGGAACTTGGCTTCATCCACCTTCACGCCCTGGTCGGCGGCCATTTCGAGCGTGATTTCAATCGGGAAGCCGTAAGTGTCGTGCAGCTTGAAGGCATCCTCGCCGGACACGAGGTCCGAGCCGCCCTGCTTGGCCTTCGTCACGGCCATGTCGAAGATCTCGGTGCCGGATTCGAGCGTGCGGCGGAACGCGTCCTCCTCACCGTAGGCGGCTTCGGACACGTCGTGGAAGGTGTCGTTAAGCTCCGGATAGCTCGGTTCCATCGCGGCCTTGGAGGTCGGCAGCAAGGTCGGCATGACCGGCTCTGTCACGCCGAGCTCGCGCATGGCCTTGACGGTTCGACGCAGCAGGCGGCGCAGCACATAGCCACGGCCGTTGTTGGACGGACGGACGCCGTCGGACATGATCATCAGCGCGGAACGCACGTGGTCGGCCACGATACGGAAACGCACGTCCATGGCCTCGTCATCGCCGTAGGTGCGGCCGGAAAGCTTCTGCGCGGCTTCGATGACCGGGAAGACCTCGTCGGTCTCATAGATGTTCTGCCTGCCTTGCATCAGATAGGCGAGACGTTCCAGACCGGCGCCGGTATCGATGTTCTTGTTCTCAAGCTCGCCGACGATATGCAGGTCGGTCTTGGACTTGACGTTGTCGACCTCGTAGTTTTCGAACACGAGATCCCAAATCTCAATGTAACGGTTCTCGTCGGCGATCGGGCCGCCTTCGACACCGTACTTTGGACCACGGTCTACATAGATTTCGGAGCACGGACCGCCAGGGCCAGGGCCACCGGTGGTCCAGAAGTTATCTTCCATACCCATGATCTGGATATGTTCAGGATCGACGCCTTCGTTCTTCCACATCGAGCGGGCTTCCTCGTCGTCGGTGAAAGTGGTCATCCACAGTTTCTCCGGATCGAAGCCGTAGCCGCCCTTATCCTGCGGGGTGGTCAGCAGCTCATACGCATAGTGGATGGCCTCCTCCTTGAAGTAATCACCGAAGGAGAAGTTGCCAAGCATCTGGAAGAACGTGCCGTGACGGGTGGTCTTGCCGACCTCGTCGATGTCCAGAGTACGCACGCACTTCTGGTTGGAAGCCATGCGGTGCTTCGGCGGGGTCTGCTCACCCATGAGGTACGGGATGAACGGGACCATGCCAGCGATGGTGAACAGAGTGGTCGGGTTCGGAGAAATCAACGATGCCGAAGGAACGACAAGATGATCGTGCTGTTCGAAATAGTCAAGAAAGCGCTTCGCGATTTCAGAAGTGCGCATGTGGATTTGAGCTCCTTTGTTGTTGGAGGCCTGATGCCTTCCAAACGTGTGATTGGTTGCTTGAGCGTATCTGTCGGGCGGAAAACGACTACTCGTTCCGCGCCGCATATTTGCTGTTAAGTTCAGCCTCGCGGGCTCGACGCGTGGCATTGAACTCATTGACCAGACCTTCAAGCGTGCGCATGGTCACATGGTCCTGGTCGGGACCAAGCAGGAATTGGCGGGCGGTGTCCGGTGTGTTGGCTTTAACGTATGCCTGCGCTTTTGTGACAGCGACGACACCGATGCCCACGCCGATGGAGACCCAGAAAAGACGCTTGAACATCACTCCCCCTTATTGCCTGCCGCGTGATTGACGTCTCTCTTAGCCAAGAAAGACTGCACAGTGGACTTCAACGCATAGGTGGCGGACGCAACCTTGATGACGGGCTTGCCCAAGAACGATCCATATAGATCAGTCAGCGCGCCGACATTATTGGCCGTGGTGGACGCCGCGGCGGAGATCTTGTTGACATCCTCCAGGGACTTGTTCACCTGCTGCACCGTGGTCACGCCCTCGTCAAGCGCCGGAATCGCATGGTCTCCGGTGTCTTTGACGGTCTGCGCGATCTGGTCGAACAATTTGCCGAGACGGATCAGCGGGTAGATCATGAAACCGGCAAGCACCGCGAATGCAATTGCCGCAATCAGACCGGCGATCTCTCCAACACCCATCTTGTACCTCTTTTCAGCTCCACGGTTGCCCGCGAACACAATACCCGCATAAGACTAGTAAAAAGCCACGACTGTGGCAAATACGTTCACTGGTTGTACGAGACCACACTCACCGCGCGGTCCATGGGTTCGTTCGTGTCAAAATCAAGGCAGGTCACCGAACCGTTGGCCGGACGTTCGCTCAAATCGTATCCTTCCGGGGCGAATCGGTGCATAAGGCTCAACAATGTATTGCCGTGGGAGATCTGCAGCACGTGGTCGCCGTCCTTAAGCCGAGGGTTGTCCGCAATCAAAGCGAAGCCGTCCTCCACACGATGCCAATACTCGTTATCGGATTCGGCGTCATGGAACGGATCGGCTTCTTTGAGAAAGTCGCGGGTGGCGGCAAGCCCGTATTTGCGGACGATGTCGTTGTAGTTCTTCGCACCATGGGGACCACCGGCAGCGGTCCATGCGACGGACATGTCCTGTCCCTCGAAATAACCGTAGAACTGCTCACGGAAATGCATGTCGCTGACCAGTGACGGACGAACGTGTCCTGCGGCTTCGTTCGCATCGAGGATCCGTTGTGCCGTCACCTGGGCGCGTGTGGTGTCGGAGCAGTATGCCGCGGCGAACTCAATGTCCCGGAGTTTGGCGGCGGCCTTGTCCGCATCGGCAAGTCCCGCATCGGTCAACGGGGAATTCGACCATCCCTGGAGTCTGTTATATCGGTTGAAGAACGTCTGTCCGTGACGGACCAGATGAAGATGAAGCAACATGGTTTCCATGGTACCTGTGGAATCAGCCAAACGACATGCCGCCGGAAACGCCATAAAAAAAACGAGAAGCCTCGCAACCGTAACGGCTGCGAGGCTTTCGCTGTATGTCCTTAAACTGTATGTTCTTACAGTATGGTGATCCAGATCAGCGGGCGTAGAATTCGACCACGTACTGGATGTTGACCTGCACCGGGATCTCCTCGGCTTCAGGCTTGCGGGTCAGGGTGGCCTTCAGGGAAGGCAGGTTGACGTCCAGGTAGCCCGGAACCGCCGGCAGCACATCGCGGTGCACACCTTCGGCAGCGGCCTGGAACGGAACCATGGTCTGGCTCTTGGCCTTGACCTGGATGGTCTGGCCCGGCTTGACGCGGTAGGACGGACGATCGACGATGTTGCCATCGACGAGGATGTGGCGATGGACCACGAACTGGCGAGCCTGGGCGGTGGTGCGGGCGAAGCCTGCACGCAGGACCAGAGCGTCGAGACGGGTCTCAAGATCGGTCAGCATGGCGTTGCCGGTCTGGCCGGCGGTGTGGGTGCCCTTCTCGTAAGCGGCGCGGAGCTGCTTCTCGGAGATGCCGTACTGGGCGCGAAGACGCTGCTTCTCGCGCAGACGCACTGCGTAATCGGATTCAGTGCGGCGACGGGTGCGGCCGTGCTCGCCAGGAGCATACGGACGCTTTTCGAAGATGCGCTGAGCCTTAGGGGTCAGAGCGATGCCGAGGGCGCGGGAAAGACGCACCTGACGGCGGGAACGCTGAACGTTCGTCATTGGTTTAATCCTTTGTTTGTTCTGTCGTTGTCTGAACGGAACGTATGCCGAAGTCCGGCATACGCTGAGCCAGCCTCTCCAGTGCTTCTTCGCGCAATGCGCGAACGGCTTGACCCGCAATGCAGAACACCACGGATGGCCGCCGACCCACTGATGGGCTAAGACTCCAGACGGCATACGTCCTTCCGGGCGCACACCAATCGCTAATCATACACATGGGGGACGGACGAGATGCTCCGATTCACCTATATCGGCATGTCTTAAAAACGTCAGGCCCGAGTAAGCACTCCCCTATCCATACGATAGGTATGGTCCACATAAGCAAGCGCGTCCGGATCATGGGTAACCATAAGCACCGAGGTACCGTCATCCGCTACTTGCCGCAGCAGCCGCATGACGATTGCGGTGCTTTCGGCATCCAGATCTCCTGTCGGTTCATCGGCGATCAGCAGTTTCGGCTTGTTCATCAACGCTCGGGCGATGGAGACGCGGCGCATCTCGCCACCAGAGAGCTCCTTCGGATAGCATGTCGCAAGCTCGCCTACAAGCAGTTGATCCAACAGATGTTGCGCGCGTTGCGTCAAATGGTCGGGCTGAGATGAAGAAGCCGTCTGCGTCGAAGCTGGTTGGACGACGTCGGGAAGGCCATCGACCACGACGGAAGACGCCGTCTGTTCCTGTGATTGTGCGTCATTCGTCCGTTCATCGATTTCGGTTTCATACCGAGACGGATTGCGATGCAGCACTGCGGGAAGGACCACATTGTCGATTGCGGTGAGGTTCGGCAATAGTGTCTGGATCTGCGTGACGAAGCCGATGGTGTGGTTGCGCAAAATCGACATCTGTTTGTCGTTTAACGTGGTCACCTCGTTACCGGCCAGCAGAATCGAACCGGATGTAGGTTTCAGCAATCCCGTGACGAGATTGAGCAAAGTGCTTTTGCCGTTTCCGGATCTGCCGACGATCGCCATGAATTCGCCTGGATCGAGCGTGAGATTCACGTCATCCACCGCGGGGAAAGGTTTGCCTCGGCGTACGAATTCACGGGTAAGGCCACGAACCTCCAATATGGGCTGTTCCGGCATCACTCCCCCTCCCTCAGCGTCAGGTATGCCTGTGGGGCGGAAAGACGCACCGCTGTGGCGAGGGATGCGACCAGGCCCGTAAGCACTGCGAACAGGAGAGCGACGACTATCAGTACCGCCACTTTACCGACGCCAATCTGCAGATACGGCAATTGAAGTTCCTTGGCGATCAGACCGCTGAACGGAAACACGACCAACGAGGTACAGGTCACACCGATCACACCTCCAATAGCTCCGATGGTCGCCGATTCCTTGACGATAATGCCCACCAGGGTCGCACGATCGGCGCCGAGAATACGGTACGCGGCGAATTCACGCTTGCGTTCGTTCATAGCCGACGAAAACACCGCCAACATCACGACCAATCCCATAGTCCAGAACACCGTGATGAACACCGCCACATAGCGGATAATCACCTTGAGATTCGTTTTCGTCGTAGCCGTGATACCGCCCGGATACACATATCCCAAACTTTTGATCCCCGTGGCTTTTGCGATATTCGAGGCGACCTGTTGTGCGGAATATCCGTCCTTGACTTTGACGAGCACGGCGGACACCGCTTTGCCGGCGTATTCTTCAGGAATCGCGGCATGTCCGACCTGCGCGGAATAGGAAACGACATCCGGCACCGTGTCCATGTTCACGAATATGGAATTGTCCAGTGACGTTCCGGTATCGGCCAGTTGCGCGGCCACGGGGAATTCATGACCGTACAGTTTGACCGTATTGTTGTCCGACACGTTGATGCTGGCGCCTGCTATGATTTGGCCGCGATGGAGTGTGCCGTCGAATTGCGAAGCCACCCAAGGAGTGATGACGAAGTCGGTGTCGGGGTTGAAGCCGATGATCTGCACCTTTTCGTCGCAGCAGGCTGCCGCAAGCGAGGAGATGTACGTCTGCACCGTGCTTTCGCCCACACCGTCCGCTTCGGCGATTTGGCTTCCAATGTCATTGGTGAAGTAGAACGTGCTCGAAGAGTTTCCCGTAAGCAACGCCTCAGCCTGGTTTTTCGTGTTCTGCGGCGTGACCATCAGATCGGCGCCCATACGTTCCCGCATGCTGTTCAACCCATTGTTCAGGTTCATGGAAAGCAGTGCGCCTCCATAGAACGCCACAGTGAGCATGACGACCACAATGACAAGCGCCGAAGTGCGGAATGGTTTGCGACGCAGATTGGCCAGCGGTAGTTTCGCAAGGGTGATATGCGGCACGTCAGCCACGCTTTGCCGGCTTGAGATCGAGATATACGGCGACTGCTGCGAGCACCGCCAGCAGCACGCCCAATACGATAAGCGTCGGCATCGTCACCATATGGCAATGCATCATGGAGCCTCTGCATACGCCTACCAGCATGGTCGGCACCAGAACGACAAGCACGCCCAGCACGGCATTGGCGAGATCCAATCCGACCCTGACCCGGCTTGGCGCGAAAAATCCGATTATTGCCAGCAATGCGATGACGACACCCAGTCCCAGAGCGACCCGAGCGGTGTAGCGGCATGCCATGGGCATGTCTTTGACGGCACACACATGCGCGAAGGTCTGCGGGGCGATGACAATCAGCGCGCCCAGAACAATCTGAGATATCGCGGCGAACAGTTTTCTTGGCATGGTTCTTCCTCTCGAAAAGCAAACATCGCCGATTATCGCAACAAATGCTCCGAAAGAAAAGACTTGTTTTTTCACTCAATCCGTGTTATGAGCCCACAACGGCGCCGCCACGAGGGGCGCCTATTGGAAAAGCCGTCAGAGCTTTTCAATAGGCGCCACACGAAGCAGCAATCGTTTGACGCCATCCGTGCCGAAATCGACGGTGATCACCGAATTCGCGCCCTTGTCCTGCGTTTCGATGACCTTTCCCAAACCGTAATGGTCATGGGTGATTCTGTCGCCTATCTGGAAATCCGAGATGCTCAATCCGTTGTTGCCGTCCAACGAACTTGCCGGAGCCGATTTCGTCAGATCCTTTGGCTTGGCGCGGCGCGTGGTGACCTTACCGGATTTGCCGGAGGGCTTGCCGGAACCGTATGACGACCGGGATGAGCCATACGAACCGTATGAGGACGAGCCAGAGTGCAATCCGCCAGAGAAACGGCGGCTTCCCGAGCCGTAGGAGGACCGTCCGGAACCATACGAGCTGTGCGATCCATGAGACGACCCATAAGTGGAATGCGATCCGCGAGAACCAGAACCATACGATGAGGAACCGTATGTCGACGATCCGTACATCGATTCGCCGAAGGAAGTGGATCCGAAATCGTCATCATCGTCCCACCCGCCGAACTCGTCGTCATCTCCCCAGCTGGCGCGCATGCGCTCCACACCGGCCTCACGACGTTTCCAATCGATGAGTTCATCCGGAATCTCATCCAGGAACTGGCTGGGCATCATGTCATTGGCCTGCCCCCATTGGGCACGCACCGCCGCACGGGTCACATATAGCCGACGCTTCGCACGGGTGATGCCCACATATGCCAGACGACGCTCCTCGGACAGCTCGCTGGTGTCCTCCATGGCACGCTGGTGCGGGAACGTACCCTGTTCCATACCCGTAAGAAACACATACGGATATTCCAAACCTTTGGCCGTATGCAAGGTCATCATCGTGACCTTGCCGGAATCCTCGCCCTCTCCCGGCAACTGATCCGAGTCGGCGACCAATGCCGTGGTCTCCAGAAAACCGGCCAACGTGGCATCCGGCGTGTTCTGTTCGAATTCGGCGGCCACGGACTGCAACTGGGAAAGATTGTCCACACGCGAAGCATCCTGCGGATCCTCGGAACGTTGCAATTCCTCCAGAAGACCGCTTTTATCCAATACTTCGGCCACCACTTCGGATGGTTTCGAATCATGTTCCTTGGCGAAATCGGCCAGCTCGTGCATCAGATCACGGAATGCGCCCAACGGTTTGGTGGTACGGCCTGTCATGCCTTCAATCTGGTCCATATGTTCAATGGATTCGAAGAACGTGAGGCCATGCGCGTCCGCGTAGCCGGCCACCAATCCCTCCGCGCGTGCGCCGAGTCCTCGTTTAGGCACATTGAGGATACGCCGCACGTTCACATTATCCGCGGGATTCACGATGGCCTGCAAATACGCGATGGCGTCCTTGACTTCCCTACGTTCATAGAATTTGGTGCCGCCGACCAGCTGATACGGCAGATTGGCGTTGATCATGGCCTCTTCCAGCGAACGTGACTGCGCGTTGGCTCGGTACATGATGGCGATGTCACGGTAAGCGACGTCTTCCTCGGTGTGGATTCGTGCGATTTCGTTCGCTATCCATCCGGCTTCCTGCTGTGCGTTGTCGGCGGCATAGCCGACGATTTTGTCGCCTTGACCAAGCGCCGTCCACAGTTTCTTCGGCTTGCGGTTTTCGTTTTTCGCGATCACCGCGTTCGCCGCGTCGAGGATGGTCTGCGTCGAACGGTAGTTCTGTTCGAGCATGATGGTTTTGGCGTTCGGGAAATCCTGTTCGAAGTCTTGGATGTTACGGATGTCCGCACCTCGGAACGCGTAGATGGATTGGTCGGAATCACCCACCACGGTAATCCAGCTCGGTCCCACACGGCCCGCTCCCCTCGCCTGCGGGTCGGGCTGTTCGTCCGAATCGATGCCGGACAATTCACGTACGAGCACATATTGGGCATGGTTGGTGTCTTGATACTCGTCCACGAAGATGTAACGGAACCTGTGCCGATAGTATTCGCTCACCTGCGGGCAGGTTTGGAGCAATTCCACGGTGCGCATGATCAAATCGTCGAAGTCGACTGCGTTGGCGAGCGCCAGACGATGCTGGTATTCGGCGTAGACGACGGCGACCAGTTCGTCGACGTCGCCGGCGCTCACCTGGTATCCGCGCTGTCCCGGGGTGTAATCGCAGTTCGCTTTTTTCAGCTGGTCTTTCCAGAAAACCAACGCGTTCTTGCAGTCGGATATCTTGCCCAGCAGCATGCGTGGCGTATACCGCTTCGTATCGATGTTCAGGTCGGCTGCGATCAGTTTGACCAGTCGCTCGCTGTCCGCGGTGTCGTAAATCGAGAAGCCCGATTTAAGGCCGATTTCCTTGCCGTCGCGGCGTAGGATGCGTACGCAGGCGGAGTGGAAGGTGGAGATCCACATATGTTCGGCTTCCGGCCCGACCAAAGTCACGAGACGTTCACGCATTTCCGCGGCCGCCTTGTTGGTGAAGGTGATGGCGAGGATGCTGCTTGCCCAGAAGCCATGCGCCAGCAGCCATGCGATGCGACGTGTCAGCACACGGGTCTTGCCTGAGCCTGCGCCGGCGCCGATGAGCAATGCCTGGCCGTAGTATTTCACCGCTTCTTCCTGTTGGGGGTTGAGTCCCTCTATCAGGCTCCGCGGATCGCACATCACAGGTCCCATGCTCTGTTCCACCGATTCCTCTTTTCTTCGCGCACGCTCATATTCAAACATTTGTTCGCAGCATTCATGTTTATCACATGAGCAGGTCAGGGGTACGACTCGCACGGTCAATTGAGGCGCGTATGCTGAACTCCTATATACGGCTCGCCGTATGCCATCATCTGATGCCGCTTTCGCGGCCGACAAGATTAAGGGGTTTCATGAAGGAACTTGAAGAGCGCATTGCGCAACAAGGTACCGTCAAGCCCGGCAATGTGCTGAAAGTGGACGCGTTCCTCAACCATCAGTGCGATGTCGAGCTGTTCGACCATATGGGCGCCGCCTGGGCCGAGCATTTCAAGGGCAAGACCATCGATAAGATTCTGACCATTGAGGCTTCCGGCATTGGCATCGCCTGTGTCGTGGCCCGTCATTTCGGCAATGTCCCGGTGGTGTTCGCCAAGAAGGCGCAGTCCATCAATCTTGACGGCGACCAGTACACGACCACCGTGTATTCCTTCACCAAGCAGAAGGAGTTCCCTGTCATCGTGTCCAAGCGCTATCTCAATGAAGGCGACCACGTGCTGCTGATCGACGATTTCCTTGCCAACGGCAAGGCGTTAAAAGGCCTGATCGAGCTGTGCCATGAGGCCGGAGCCACTGTGGAAGGCATCGGCATCGCAGTGGAAAAGGGCTTCCAAGGCGGTGGCGACCAGCTGCGTGAGGAAGGGTACGACGTCGATTCCCTGGCAATCGTCGAATCGATGGATCCGGAAAACGGCACCATCGAATTCCGCTCCTGATTTTTTCAGTACGCTCAAACGATTATAAGAGAGGATGTAACAGTTGAGCGAAGAGAAGAACACAGAGAAAACCGAAAAAAAGACGAAGGCAAAAGACACTAAAAAAGGCGTGTCTTTTGAGGCGTTGAGCAGTCTTGACGCACCGGTGTCGTTCTGGAAGGGCATTCCGTTCGGCCTGCAGCACGTCATGGCCATGTTCGTGGCGAATCTCGCGCCTATCTTCCTGGTGGCCACGGCCGCCAAGATGGATGCCGCGCAGTCCGCCGCCATCATTCAGGCCGGCCTGCTGGTCGCAGGTCTCGGCACCTGCCTGCAGCTGTACGGTGTGTGGCTGATTGGTTCCCGTCTGCCGATGGTCACCGGCATTTCCTTCACCTACGTCGCGGCCGCCATGTCGATCGCGCAGCATCAGGGTTATGGCGCAGTCGCCGGCGCCGTGGTGCTTGGCGGCCTGTTGGAGGTCGTGCTTGGTTTGACGGCCAAGTATTGGCGTCGTTTCGTTCCGCCGATCGTTTCCGCGATTGTCGTCACCTCGATTGGTTTTTCGCTCCTGTCCGTCGGTGCCACGAGCTTCGGCGGCGGTTCCGGCGCGAAGGATTTCGGCAGCTGGCAGAATCTGACGCTTGGCCTGATTTCGCTGGTGGCTTGCCTTGCGTTCCAGCTGCTCATGAGGGGCACCGCCAAGCAGCTTTCCGTGCTGTTCGGCCTTGTCGTGGGCTATGTGGTCGCGATTTTCATGGGAAAGGTCGATTTCTCCGGTTTCGCCAATCTGCAGGTCGTGTCGGTGCCGCATTTCATGCCGTTCAAGCTTGAGTTTGATCCGGGTGCGATTATCTCCTTCGCTCTGCTGTATGTCGTTTCCTCGGTTGAGGTGTTGGGCGACACAGCGGCGCTTACCAAGGTCGGTCTCGACCGTCAACCCACCGACAAGGAAACCGCCGGAGCTATTGCCGGCGACGGTTTGATCTCCTCCGTGTCCGGTTTGTTCGGCTGCCTGCCATTGACTTCGTTTGCGCAGAACATCGGTCTGGTGGCGATGACCAAGGTGGTCAACCGCAAGGTGATTCTTTCCGGCGGTCTGATTTTGGTGCTTGCCAGCTTCGTTCCGGCCGTTGCAGAGGTCTTCAACTCCCTGCCGCAGGCTGTGCTTGGCGGCTGCACCATCATGATGTTCGGCAATATCATCCTGTCCGGATTCCAGATGATTTCCGAGGCCGGTTACACGCAGCGCAACATCACCATCGCCGCGTTGAGCCTGACCATTGGCATCGGTTTCACCCAGGTCGGCGACATTTTCGCCAACTTCCCGGCGCTGTTCCAGTCCATCTTCGCTTCCAACTGCATCGCGGTGTCGTTCGTGGTGGCTGTGATTCTCAACGCCGTTCTGCCTAGCGAGGAGCACTTCCTGTCCGCTCCTCAGCATCAGGAGGCCTGATTTCCCTAATATCGGCATCGTCCGCATATGAATGATCCCCATTCCGATTTCCACGGAATGGGGATCATTCATATGCGACGGCATGTGGCGGACCTCGTATGGAAGTCGTCAACGCATCAATCAGTGCCCTTGCTTGATCCAAGCGGCGATTGAATCCTTGACCGCCTGCGCGTAGATCGTATTGGACATTCCCGGATGGATGCCATCTCCGGCAAGTTCGTCAGCATGCTGGGAAATGGTCCCGTCCCAATCGACCAGTACGACGTTGTTGGAATGCGCCGCGGCGAATTGCTTCAACACGGCATTGGTGCCGGGAACCCATGAAACGGGAGCGTGCGCGTTAATGAGCACCAGCACATGATCGGGGCCGACATCATTCAGCAGATCGTCAAGCTGATCATTGGTCACCACGGAGTTGGTGGCAAGTCCCACCAAGACCCAGGGGCGCAGATTTCCTTGCGCTTTCAATTGATCGACAAGACCCTGTCCCTTCGCCATCGACCGTGAGACTTCGGCATCCACAATGATGTTGGGGAACGTGTCTTGCAATCCTTTGCTGGACGCCAGCATCACCGAATCTCCGATGGCGGCCATTTGCGAACCATCCGGCATCTTATGCCGTGGCTTCCTTGGCATCGGTGTTCTGCGTCGTTCCAAAGCGGCATGATTGCGTTGCTGCAACAGCCTGGCGCTGATACCCAAGGATTGCGCCACACTGGTTTGTTCCGATGCCGTCGCCACAGCGTATCCGCAGAAGCTCCATGAGCATGCCAGCACCACGACCGTGGATATCAGACGGCCGCAATGCTCGGCTTCGTCTCCACTGATCGGACGAATCAACGCGATGAATCCCGCACGAGCGACTGGCTTCTCGAACAGTCGCCAAGATGCGAACGCGAACAGCACGGTGAGGATGAAGGTGAAGGACAGCAGCCTGTCGGCATGCCATGCGCCCCACTGGGGCAGCAGGGATCTCAGCAGCAGCCATAATGGCCAATGCCACAGATAAATGCCATACGAATAATGGCCCAAAGCGGCAAGCGGCTTGAACACAAGCAGATCCTGCATCCAGGATCCGAATGGTATGGTTCCTGCGATCAGCATCACAGCAAGCACGGAGGCGACGAAGATACCGCCATGGAACGCCGCTGGGCCTTGAGTGATATGCCGCATCATCCACAGCAATGCCAGCAATGAGCCAAAGGCAACTATCGGGCCGAATTGAATCCATATCTTATGGAATCGTTCCATTATCCGCGATTCATTGGCTCGCCCATGCTCATGTCTGAGAATCGGCAGTATCCAAGCCAGCGCGGCACCGAGCCATAGGCCCATGGCGTGCGTGTCGGTGCCGAAATACACACGTGTGGGGTCAGCGCCAGAGTGGTATAGCAGTCCCATGGATACCGCGCTTGCTCCGGCAAGGGCTGTCAGTATGCATACCGGAGCCCATCTGATGATGATTTTTCGCAGCAGCAAAACCACGAATGGAGCGATCAGATAAAACTGCATGAGCAACGACATGAACCATAGGTGACGGAATATGTCAGGGTTCATCTGGGAGAAATAGCTGGCTCCGCTGCTGATGGCATACCAGTTGTAGCATCCCAGAAGCACGGTCATGATCTGGTTCCGGATGCCGACAAGCATGTCGCGGTTCACCAGCCATGCCAACGTCACCGAGATCGGGATAAGAGCAAACAGCGCGGGATAAATCCGGCGGAACCGTTTGAGGAAGTACTCCCCCAGTTCCAAGCCTTTACCTGAATCGATACGATTGAGCAGCGATGAGAAAATCAGGAAACCGGAGATGGTGAAGAACACATCCACACCGAAAAACCCGCCTTGAAGCGAAAGCTCATCGCAGTGATACAGCACAATCGCAATAAGGGCTATGCCTTTAAGCCCGTCCAAACCGACGAAACGTCGTTTAGCAGCCACGAATAACCAACCGTTCTCTCTTACATCATTGCACGGTACAGTGCAACCTGTCGTATCGTACTACCAAGCAATCCCTTGCGAATCGCGGAAAAGGGGGCCCAACGCACTGCGCCGCCGTGCCTGATTGACCGATGATATCGATTATCAGGCACGGCGGCGCAGATTCATACCGTTTGCCGTCACGTTCCTCTACCAGCCGAAACGTGACACGTCACTCACTTGGAGAAGACGTTGCCGTAGGAGTCCTTGCCTTCTTCTGCGATGGCGGCGGACTTGCGGGCGATGGCCAGCTCCTCGTTGGTCGGGATGACGCAGATGGTGACTGCGGAATCCGGGGTGGAGATGATGCGCGGTTCCTTGGAACGGGTCGCGTTCTTCTCCTCATCCAGCTTGACGCCGAACGGAGCGAGCTTGTCGCAGACCATCTTGCGCACGACGTCATCGTTCTCGCCAACGCCTGCGGTGAAGGTGATCACGTCGACGCCACCCATCTGAGCGGTGTAGTTGCCGATGTAGCCGACGATGCGGTGCACGTAGATGTCGAGAGCCAGCTTGGCGTCCTCGTTGCCCTCTTCGACCAGACGATGCACTTCACGCAGGTCGCCGAAGCCGGTCAGACCCATCATGCCGGAACGCTTGTTGAACAGGGTGTCCAGTTCGTCCACGCTCATGTGGGCGTTGCGAATCAGGTGGAAGACGACGGCCGGATCGATGTCGCCGGTACGGCCACCCATCACGAGGCCTTCCAGCGGGGTCAGACCCATGGAGGTCTCAACCGGCTTGCCGGAGATTTCGGCGGAGGCGGAAGCACCGTTGCCGATGTGCAGCACGATCTGCTTGAGGCCTTCGGCCGGCTTGCCGATGACGGACGGCACGACGGAGGAGATGAACTCGTGGGAGGTGCCATGGGCGCCGTAACGGCGGATGTGGTACTGCTGGGCGACTTCCTTGTTCAGCGCGTAGGTGCTGGAAGCCTTCGGCAGCTGGAAGAAGAAGGAGGAATCGAACACGAAGATCTGCGGAACATCCGGCAGCAGGGAGCGCATGACCTCAGCGCCCTTGGCCTCCGGACCGTTGTGCAGCGGGGCGAGCACGGCGAGGTCCTTGACCTGGCCGATGGTCTTGTCGTTGACCAGAGCCGGCTTCGGGAAGATGGAACCACCCTGCACCACGCGATGGCCGACGGCCACGATGCCTGCGTCGGCGAGCTTCGGGCCGAACTC
Organism: Bifidobacterium sp. MSK.17.10; assembly: GCF_019129655.1. NCBI lineage: Bacteria > Bacillati > Actinomycetota > Actinomycetes > Bifidobacteriales > Bifidobacteriaceae > Bifidobacterium > Bifidobacterium sp. MSK.17.10. The sequence goes on from NZ_JAHOJD010000004.1 coordinate 277,456, forward strand.
GTCGAAGAAGCCGAGCACGCGCTTCAGACCCTGCTCATGGTCGTGAATCGGCTCTTCGAGCTCATGCTTCTCGCCGTTGTACTCGTGCTTGTAATGACCGTCAACCGGCTCGCCGATCTTCTCGACCAGACCGGAAGCGATACCTTCGCCGGTTTCAAGATCAACCAGCTGATACTTGATAGAGCTGGAACCGGAATTGATGACAAGGACGGTTTTCGCCATTGTGGGCATCCTCCATGTGTTAATCGATGTGCCGCTTACGCGACTTTCCAAAACCTTAGATTACTCGTTGCTTGCTACAAAATGCCCGATTACTGGGCTTCGATGGCGGTCAGGGCGATGGTGTTGATGATGTCCTGGACCGTGGCGCCACGGCTCAGATCGTTCACCGGGCGGTTGAGACCCTGCAGCACCGGTCCAACGGCGGCCGCTCCCGAGGAACGCTGTACCGCCTTGTATGCGATGTTGCCCGCGCACAGATCCGGGAATACGAACACATTGACATGGCCCGCCACCGGATCGCCCTTGGCTTTGGTCGCGGCCACGGTCGGAGACCATGCCGCGTCGAACTGGATCGATCCGACCACCGCAAGGTCGGGAGCCTTGTCTTTGACGATGGTGGTGGCTTCCTCGACGAGGTCGACGTCGGGTCCTTTTCCGGAGCCCAGCGTGGAATAGGACAGCATGCCCACCTTCGGTTCAAGGCCGAACGCCTTGGCCGTTTCGGCGGATTGGATCGCGATTTCGGCGAGCTGCTCGGCATTGGGGTTAAGGTTGATGGCACAGTCGGCGAACACGGCGACATGGTCCTTGAAACACATCAGGAACGCTCCGGATACCAACGATGTTCCTGGCTTGGTCTTGATGACCTGCAGGGCCGGACGCACGGTATTGGCCGTGGAGTTGACGGAACCGGACACGAGGCCGTCCGCCATGCCCATCACCACAAGCATGGTGCCGAAATAGCTGTCATCGGCCAGCTGTTTGCGCGCCTGCTCTTCGGTCATGCCTTTCTTGGCGCGCAGCTCGCACAGCTTCGCCACCATGGGTTCCAACACCGTTTCATCATCCTTGGCTTGGAATTTCGCCTTGCCAAGCGATTTCAATCCCAATTCCTGACCACGGGCGAGAATGGCGTTTTCGTCTCCGACGATGATCAGATCGACGATGTCGCGTTCCAGCAGATAATCGGCGGCTTTGATGATGCGATCCTCGTTGCCCTCCGGCAGCACGATGGTCTTCTTGTCCGCCTTCGCCTTGCCCAGCAGACCGTATTGGAAAGCATAGGGTGTGGTCGGGGCGTCGAATGGCGATTCGAGTGCCGCGGTCAGTTCCGCGGCGTCGACGTTCGTCGCGAACGCTTCGTCTGCCTTGCTGATGGCGTCATCGTCGTTGAAATCGACGGCAGGTAGCGTCCACACCGGCACCGGGTAGTCGACGAAGCATGCTTTGAGCGGATCCGGCTGCGTGTCGTCACACCCAGTAATGAACACGCCGACGACTTTGCTCCCGGCGTCTTCGATGACCTTGGTGGATGCCTCAACCGTGCTTTTGACTTGTTCCGGTGTGCGTTCGATAGTGCATACGGCCAGCAGGACCGGCGATTGGAGGTCTGCCGCGAAGTCAGCGTTGAAAGAGAACATCGCGGGATCATTGACTGCTGACCTGTCGGTGCCGACAATCACCATGGCATCCGGTCGGGCTGTTTCTACGGCTTGGGTGTAGGCCGCAACGATATCCGCCCGCGAACCTTCCTTATCGTTACGAGCGCGCTTGGGGCACACGCCGACGGACTGTTCCCGGCTCAAACCGGCATTGGAAGCTTCGATCAGCACGTCCGTGAAGGTGTCTTTTCTGCAGACCGCCGGACGGAACACTCCGGTCTTGCCGGCTGCGGCAAGTGCCTTGGTGACTCCAAGGGCGACAACATTACGGCCGTTAGCCGCTTCGGGACTGATGATGGTGACGCTGGTAAAACTCACGGTGTCTCCTATGTACTTCACATTATTCGGGTGCGATACCACATCGTTCGCACAATGAGCAATTGTAATGTGCAAACGGTAACTGACACGCGCTAGCGGTTTTGCTGTTTTAAGCCAAGCATATCGCACCGTAATACGAAAAAGCCCCAAGGGAACAATCCCTTGGGGCTTTTATCAAGCAATCAGGCCAAATAGCCTAGGCTCACTCGTTATCGCCAGCGGTTGCGGCGGTAGCGGAGACAGCACCCTGCTTGTTGGTGTTGACACCGGAGTAGACCCAGTCGGTGTAATCCGGGTGATCGTAGCCGTTGTCGACAGCGAACTGGAAGGCTTCCTGACGGAAGGCCTCGAGCTCGTTGATCTTGTCGGCGTACTTGTCAGCGTCGATCATGCGCAGAGCTTCAGCCTGGAGCTCGTAGCGATCGATGTTGTTCACGCGAACCATGTCGTACGGGGTGGTGGTGGAGCCCTGTTCCTCGTAGCCGTGAACGTTGAAGTTGTCGTGGTTCGGGCGATCGTAGATCAGACCACGCACGTCGCGGGCATAGGAGTGGTAAGCGAACAGGACCGGCTTGTCCTCGGTGAACAGCTCAGCGAACTCCTCATCGGAGAGGGCCTCGTTGTTCTCCTTGGCGGACTGCAGCTTGACCAGGTCAACCACGTTGACGACCTTGAACTTGATGCCCATGGCGTCCAGCTTGTCGGCAGCGGCCATGATTTCCTGAGTCGGAACATCACCGGTGGCGGCGAGCACGATCTGAGCCTCATCGTTGGACTTCACGTTGGAAGCCCACTTCCACTCGGCAGCACCCTTCTCGAGCTCGGCGCGAGCTTCGTCCAGGGTCAGCCAGGTGGCGGCCGGCTGCTTGCCGGCGATGATGGCGTTGATCTTGTTGGTGGACTTGTAGCACTTCTCAGCCACAGCGAGCAGCATGTTGGAATCCACCGGGAAGTAGATGCCGATCACGTGATCGTTGTTGAAGCACTTGTTCAGCAGGACGGAGGTGACACCCGGATCCTGGTGGGAGAAGCCGTTGTGATCCTGACGCCACACGTGGGAGGAGACGAGCAGGTTCATGGAGGAGATCGGCTTGCGCCACGGAATCTCGCGGACGGTAGCCTCGAGCCACTTGGCGTGCTGGTTCAGCATGGAGTCGATCACGTGCACGAAGGACTCATAGGAGCTCCAGATGCCGTGACGGCCGGTCAGCAGGTAGCCCTCGAGGAAGCCTTCCATCTGGTGCTCGGAAAGCTGCTCGGTGACCTGGCCGGTGACAGCCATGTGCTCGTCGACCTGAGCGGACAGGTAGCCGGCGTCCCACTGCTTGTTGGTGACGTCGTAAGCGGCCTGCAGACGGTTAGAAGCGGTCTCATCCGGTCCGAAGATACGGAAGGAGTCCGGGTTGTTCTTGATGATGTCGCGGGTGTAGACGCCCAGACGACGGGTGGCCTCGAGCTGGCCCCAGCCGTGGCCGTACTCGGCGACTTCCTTGACCTCGTAGTCTTCCAGCTTCGGCAGCTTCAGCTCTTCGCGGATGCGGCCACCGTTGGCGTTCGGGTTCTCACCGATGCGCAGTTCGCCGGTCGGCATGAAGGCGGTGACTTCCGGCTTCACGGCGCCGTTCTCGTCGAACAGCTCTTCCGGCTTGTAGGACTCGAGCCAGTTCTTGAGGACCTCGAAGTGGGCCTCGGTATCGCGGGCGGAAGCCAGCGGCACCTGGTGGGAACGCCAAGAGCCCTCGGTCTTCTTGCCGTCGATGAACTTCGGGCAGGTCCAGCCCTTCGGGGTACGGAAGATGATCATCGGGTAGAACGGACGAGTCATGTCGTCGGTCTGAGCGGCGGCCTTGATGTCGCAGATCTCGTCGAAGACGGTCTCGAACAGCTCGGCGAAACGACGGTGGATCGACAGGTGATCCTCGTTGTCGAAGCCAGCGACGAACTCGTACGGCTCATAGCCCATGCCGTGGAAGAACTCGTGGAGCTCTTCGTCGGAGATGCGGGACAGGATGGTCGGGTTGGCGATCTTGTAGCCGTTGAGGTGCAGGATCGGCAGCACGATACCGTCGGTGCGCGGGTTGATGAGCTTGTTGGACTGCCAGCCGGTGGCCAGCGGGCCGGTCTCAGCTTCGCCGTCGCCGACGATGGCCGGGACGAACAGGCTCGGGTTGTTCATCACAGCGCCGTAGGCGTGGGACAGGGCGTAACCCAGCTCGCCGCCTTCGTGGATGGAGCCCGGGGTTTCCGGAGCGTAGTGGGACGGGATGCCACCCGGGTAGGAGAACTGGCGGAAGAACTTCTGCAGGCCAGCCTCATCCTTGGTGATGTTCGGGAAGTACTCGGTGTAGGTGCCGTCCAGGTAGGACTGAGCGGTACCAGCCGGGCCGCCGTGGCCCGGGCCCATGATGATCACAGTGTTCTGCTGGTGATCAGCAATGAGACGGTTGATGTGGCCGATGAGGAAGTTCAGGCCCGGGGTGGTGCCCCAGTGACCGACCAGACGGTGCTTGACGTCTTCGCGGGTGAAAGGCTCCTTCATCAGCGGGTTGCTACGCAGATAGATCTGGCCGATGGAGAGGTAGTTGGCTGCGCGCCAGTACTTATCCACGCCTTCGATAGCTTCCTCGGAAACCGGAGCGTTCAGCTTCTTCCAAGGGGTGCCAATAACAGGACTCGTCATGTGTACTCCTGTACTCCTGCACTGTGATGTGCGATTGTTTATTTCCTTAGGTCATGAGCCATGCCTAAAACCTTGCGGTTACGCGGTATGCCTCATTTCCAGTCACTTGCACATATTACGAGCGCGGTTCGACTTTTTGCTGTTTTTTTGCGACTGTGTGTTCAATTGTTATTTTTCTGTACGCAAATGTGTGCTTTTATCGGGATTTTTGTGCGTACTTCACACTCTATCAAAAAGATTGAAAAACGGCTCAAAATCAACGTTTTTAGTCGGTTAACACATGTTTCCCACGTTCGTTTCCCTAGATACACACGCGGCGTGTTGAGTAGGTGGGAGTAAGCAATTGTGAGATTCGTTCATTCTCCGTTCACGTGTTTCCAATGTCTCCTTGCAACGTCACAATAGAGCAGTTAGTATTGTTCGTTTCTTGATACCTCATATTAAAGGGAGAGTGTTATGGCTGCAGGTCCTGTGCTCGTTGTCGATTTCGGAGCCCAGTACGCCCAGCTGATCGCACGTCGCGTGCGTGAGGCCAATGTTTATTCGGAGCTCGTGCCGCATTCCATGCCGGTCGATGAGATGCTGGCCAAGGATCCGCAGGCCATCATCCTGTCCGGTGGCCCCGCTTCCGTGTTCGAACCGGGCGCTCCGCGCGTCGACAAGAAGCTGTTCGACGCGGGCGTTCCGGTGCTCGGCATCTGCTACGGCTTCCAAGCCATGGCATACGCGTTGGGCGCGGATGTCGACAAGGCCGCCCTGGGCGAATACGGCAAAACGGAAACCACCATCGACAAGGCGGAGGGTCTGCTCGACGGCTCTCCCGCAGAGCAAAGCACGTGGATGAGCCATGGCGTGGCCGTCAAGACCGCGCCGGAAGGCTTCGAAGTGCTCGCCCACACCGAAGGCGCACCGGTCGCCGCCATGCAGGACGAGTCCCGCAAACTGTACGGCGTGCAGTGGCATCCGGAAGTCAAGCACACTCCGATGGGCCAGAAGCTCATCGAGAACTTCCTGCACAAATGCGCCGGCCTTGGTGACAACTGGAACGCATCCAACATCATCGACGACCAGGTGACGAAGATCCGCGAGAAGGTCGGCGACGCACAGGTGATCTGTGGCCTGTCCGGCGGTGTCGATTCCGCCGTCGCCGCCGCGCTGGTGCACAAGGCCATCGGCGATCAGCTGACCTGCGTATTCGTGGACCACGGCCTGCTGCGCAAGGGCGAGGCCGAGCAGGTCAAGCATGATTTCGTCAAGGCCACCGGCATCAAGCTCATCGCCGTGGACGCCTCCGAAGACTTCCTCACCGCGTTGAAGGGCGTGAGCGAGCCGGAGAAGAAGCGCAAGATCATCGGAGAGAAGTTCATCCGCACTTTTGAGAAGGCGCAGCGTCAGGTCATCGAAGAGGCCGGTGCCTCCGGCAAGGAAGTCAAATTCCTCGTGCAGGGCACGCTGTATCCGGACGTCGTAGAGTCCGGCTGCGGCGATGGCGCGGCCAACATCAAATCGCACCACAATGTGGGCGGCCTGCCGAAGGACATCAAATTCCAGCTCATCGAGCCGCTGCGCACCCTGTTCAAGGATGAGGTGCGCGCCATTGGCACCGAACTCGGTCTGCCGGATGAGATTGTCTGGCGTCAGCCATTCCCGGGTCCGGGTCTCGGCATCCGCATCATCGGCGAAATCACCAAGGAACGTCTTGACCTGTTGCGCGAAGCTGATGCCATCGCACGTGAGGAGCTTTCCAAGGCCGGCCTCGACCGCGACATCTGGCAGTGCCCGGTCGTGCTGCTTGCCGACGTGCATTCCGTGGGCGTGCAGGGTGACGAACGCACCTACGGCTCGCCGATCGTGTTGCGTCCGGTGTCGTCCGAAGACGCCATGACCGCCGACTGGTCGCGTATCCCGTACGACGTGCTCGCCACCATCTCGACGCGTATTACCAACGAATGCCGTCAGATCAACCGCGTGGTGCTTGACTGCACTTCCAAGCCGCCGGCAACCATCGAATGGGAGTGAGCCCGCAGGCTTGACGCATAGCGGAAGGGGCTTTCCACAAACTATTCTTGTGGAAAGCCCCTTCCGCTATGTTACGGAAACAAGTCCGCTCTCGTCAGACGGACCGAACGTCCCCCGACGTCACTTTTGCATATCCGTCAAACAAGCATGTCATTCCACAGATCCACGAAATTCGGTAGGGTTTTCGCCGTCGTGGCGACGTTCTTCACTTGGATGCCTTTGATGCGTAGGCCAAGCATCGCCGCGAATGTGGCCATACGATGATCGGCATAAGTCTCCATCACGGATGGTCTAAGACGATTCGCCGACACAGGGGTTATCTCCAATCCATCGGGCAGTTCGTGGGCAGCTCCCCCAACGCGCGTAATCTCGTTGGCCAAAGCCTCCAGACGGTTCGTCTCATGCCCTCGTAAATGACCGATGCCGATCATGCGGGTAGGCTTGTCCGCAAAAACCAGAATCGCTGCAAGCGACGGCGCGATCTCACCTGCCGCCGTCAAGTCGAAATCACCTAGGCCGCTGACATGACCGTTGCCGGTCACTTCGCAGTACCGGACGTCGTCAATCACCGGGAAGCTGATCTCGGCTCCCATACGTTCCAAATATCCCGGAAGCATGCCTCCGGGTTGCGTAGTGGATTCCGGCCAATGAGGTACGCGCACGGTTCCTCCGGCGATGAGCGCTGCGCCAAGGAACGGGGCGGCATTCGACAGGTCAGGTTCGACCGTCACAGTTTCGGGCAACTGCACGGCTCCCGGCTGCACGATCCACACGCGAGCGTGTTCGTCTGCGTTGACACGCACGCCGGAACCATGCAGATCGGCCACGGTCATGCGAATATGCGGCAAACTCGGCGTCTTCTCCCCCGTGTGATGCAGTTCCAAACCGCCTGGCACTCGAGAGCCGATGAGCAATAGTCCTGAAATGAACTGCGAGGATCCCGAAGAATCAATGCTGACCACGCTCGGCTCAGCGCACTGGCTCACCGTTTGAGGTGGAGTGATTGTAAATGGCAGTCGACCTTCCTCGCCGTGGTATTCGATACATGCCCCCAACTGTTCAAGACCGTCCAACACCGGCTTCATCGGACGCGCGTACGCCTGCTCGTCACCGTCGAAAGCCACAGGACCGTCCGCGAACATGGCAAGACCGGGCACAAAGCGCATCACCGTTCCCGCAAGACCGCAGAACACCTTCGTACCACCGTGGAACCGGCCGTCGGACGGCGGCACCACTGTAACCGTGGTGTCAACCTGCTCGTCGATTTCGCAGCGCACTCCCAACGCGCGCAACGCGTCCATCATCAACTCGGTGTCACGTGAACGCAATAGACCGACCAATCGCACGGGTCGATGTCCGAGCGCCGCGAGAATGAGATAACGGTTCGACAGTGATTTGCTGCCCGGTACCACCACAGTGGCGTTCAACGGTTTGCCGGCATACGGTGCCGGCCACAGGTTCTCATGAAGTGCTTCCATATGGTTCATGGTAACCAAACCATGTGGAAAACGCCGCGCCCGTCTCGCATAGGTCGTCTTCCTGGCATGTTCCACAAATACATTCCTTTTTCATAAGACAACGCAATGTAATACGATGCTGTCATGGAGCATTTCATTTCACGTTGGTTGGTTTTGACCATTGCGGCCGGGGTCATGGTCACACTGCTTCCCGGCATGCACGCCGTTGGCGAACCACCCATTCTCGGCATCGGCGCGTTCGCGTTGTTCCTTGCGTTGATCAACGCGTCGATCAAACCGATCGTGCACACCATCGCATTGCCATTTTCGATTCTCTCGTTCGGACTAATCGCGTTAATCATCAACTGGCTGTTCATGGAGCTTGCGTCTTGGCTGGCCATAAGCCTGTTCGACGTGGGAGTAACCATCGATGGATTCTGGTGGTCCGTAATCGGATCGCTGATTATGGCCATCGTCTCCGGCATTGTCGGCACCGTCATTCAGGACTGATGCGATCGCGTATATAACTAAATGTCCTCCGCAATCTATCCGATTGCGGAGGACATTACTTTCGTTGTCGGGCTGACAGGATTTGAACCTGCGACATTCTGCTATATTCGGGCATGGCATGACTGAGCGTAGCCGGGTGTGAGCATTGTCAAGAACGTTGAAATTCCAACGTTTTTGACAATACGATACGCAGTGGTTCGCTTTGTTGAAATTAACTGTTCGCAACTGTCATCGTGTCGATATCGTGTCGATGTGGTCGAACCGCGCAGCCTTCCATCGGAAAATGAAAAAGGCCCCTCCCTCAGCATAGAAGCTGAGAGAGGGGCGAGTTCGAGTCTCACGTCAGAAAATTAATCACTGGCCGTCCTCGTCGGCCTTGACAGACGTGAGCTGGCTTACGCCGATGAGCGCGCCGACGAACAAGCCGATCGCGTTGATGGTCGTAACGAGTTCGCCGCAATGCGGCAGTCCCCATTGCGGGCCGACCGCACCAACCAACCATGCGATGGCCGGCAAGGCGATCAATGCGAGCCACTTGAGTATGTCGTATACCCTGCCCGGCAGCAGGTAATCGGATTTCGGACTATTGGATTCATCCATTTTTCACCTCCTTAAACATTGCGGCAACCGTCTCCACAACGCTTAAAGTCGTGGAAACGGGAGTTTCAGCGCAGGTACTGTCCGGGATAGATAACGTATGGGCTGCGGATGCCATTGCGTGCGGCAGCCGACTGCCAGCCGGATCCGTAGATGCTCCAAAGGCTTTCGCCGGAACGGACCACATGGCCTCCGACCCCGCTCGAAGCGATGGACACGGACGCGCCGCCATAGGTGACGATCTGCCCCGGATAAATCCTGTTGACGTCACCGCTCGGCACACGCCAGGCGGACACCGGCTTCAGGCCGGTGCGTTCGGCTATGGCGCACATGGTGTCGCCGGAACGGACCACGACGCTACGCGAACCCGTGGCGGCCGTTCCGCCGGAACCTCCGCCGAGGCGACTGTTGACGATCTGCATGACCGCCGCGTAATTGCCACCCAACGCCTGCCTGCGGGCCGGATCATTGCCGAAGTCGCCGCGGATGGTGCGCGTGGCCAAAGCGTTCAGGTCGACCGTCGGCGCGGTCGTTGGCTGGGGCTTCGGCTTGACGCTCGGCAGATTCGCCGCGCCCTTGTCGTCGGGGTTCGCGTACTTGCGCCATGCCGCGCGGTCGCCACGGAACCTGTTCAGGTCGAGTCGTCCGGACCAGCCGTTGAGACTGCCGTTGGACGTGTACTGCCGCATCACCTCGCCACGCGCGCCGAGGTTCCACGGGGCGGTCTGATAGCCGGTGACCATGTTCGTGGCGTACTGGGCGATCCAGATGCCGCAGTTCAGCTCGGTCTCCATGCCGGCGACCTGCCAGTAGCCGGAGTCCATCGTGTAGATGATGGGGTTCACGCCCGTCAGTCGCTTGACCTCGCGCGCCCACCTGCGTGGCCACTGCTTGTCGCCCCAGGCGGCGTTGTCCTGCGCCTCCCAGTCGAGGACCAGGACGCTCTTGTGCACGTATCCGCGCACATTGTCGACGAAGAACCGGGCTTCGGTCTCCGGGTTGCCTCCGCGCGCGTAATGGTAGACGCCGGTCTCCTTACCACTGTTGATGGCTCCGGCGAGTTGTCGGTTCGCGTCGGTGTTGACGCCGTTGGACAGGCAACCACCGTACACGCCGCCGGATCCCCATGTGGTGCCGACGATGACGAAATCTGCCGGCACGGTCGCGGTGTCGATGCCGCACTGCCAGTTCGAGATGTCGTACCCGTTCATGTCGGCCATCGCGGCCGGCGCGACCGCCATGGATATGGCGACCGTGAGCGCGGCCAGTAGCTTGCGCCATTGTCGGCGTGGATTCATGCGCTTGTGTTTCGGCTTGCCT